>DVGY01000129.1 GCA_018712465.1 Candidatus Egerieicola pullicola
ACGCTGCTGCCTTGCAGTTTCGGCTGGACATCCGCAGCAAGGCATTGTTCATCACCTGTTATCTGGTGCCGTTGGTGTTTTTTGGATTGATGGGCGGAATCTTCACCTCCCTGGACCCCAATGCCAAGACCACTCTGCTTCCCTCTATGACGGTAATGGGAGTGTCTATGGGCGCACTCATCGGCCTGCCTCCCACTTTGTCAGAACTCTATGGCAGCAACGTAAAAAAGAGCTATCAGGTAGGTGGGATGCCCTTGTGTCTGGGTGTGCTTACCGCAGCCTTCTCCACCTTTTGCCATCTAATGCTGTTGGGAGGGATTCTCTATTTTGCAGCGCCGCTGGCCTTTGATGCGGCTCTTCCGGCGCATCCGGCAGAGTACTTTTTAGCTCTAGCGCTGCTGATCGCCGTGACCCTAAGCATTGGCTGCGCATTAGGGCTGGCGGTGAAACACCAATCCAAACTCACCATGGTCTGCCAGATCTTTTTTCTCCCCTCCATCCTTCTTTCCGGCATTTTGGTGCCAGTGGAACTGCTGCCCACACCTCTGGCAGAATTAGGGATGCTTTTTCCTGCCTATTGGGGTTACTGGTCCATGCAGGAGTCTGGACTGAACTGGAACAACCTTTGGCCCCTATTCGCTATCTTGCTGGCAGCCATTGCCGTATGCAGCATTCTGCTTTGCCGGATACGAAGACGATAATCTGAAAAGATACAATTCACCCCTGGTGCCGATGGAGCATCAGGGGTTATTTTATGCTATTCTTCTTTTCCGGTAAAAAAGGAAATGGTTCCGCTCAAGTTGCCACTCCAGTCGCGGTGTAAGCCGTAAACAGCGTTGGTGATGGTATATTCCCCGTCATTGACGAAAACTTCCACCAGATGATCCTCCACCAACACCTCTATTTCAAAGCGATTCAGCATGGGAGTTTGACAGAGTAACGGACCAACGCCTTGCTGAGGGTAGACTTTCGTTCGATCGGTGCAGATTCGGCCATCCCGACAAGCAATTTCAAAACCGCCCAGGTTGACCCATTCCCCTTCCTTGAGGGAACATTCCACCCGATACCCGGCAGAAAAAGCCTGGCTGGGATGGGAAATAGGACAGGAACAAGCTTGCCGAATGTTGGGATGGAGAGAAAAAGAAACATGACCTTCCCGCACCTGAACCCGCCGGGGAGCAGAAAACATCCCAATCCATCCTTCTTCTGTTGGTGTTGGCATCCGCACCCAGGCAACCAACACTGGAAGTCCTTGTGCATCCAGCGTTGTTTGGGGAGCATAAAGATCCCGGCCGTAATCCAAAAGCTGATATTGGGGTGAAATTTTCATGGTACCGCTTGCTTCGGAAAAGTGCACCGGGAAGCAAGCCACCACCGAATCCGGTTTCTGATTTTCTGGACAAAAATCCATGGCCGACACCAGCAGCACCTCTCCGCCGGGAGCCTCCACATAGTTGGGGCATTCCCACATCCAACCATAGCGACTGTCCTCCAGTCCTGCTTGGCTGCGGTATTCCCAGTGGATCAAATCTTTACTTTCATACAGCAGTACCCGTCCCTGTCGGTTCACCGTGGAACCCAACAGGAGATACCAGCCATGCTTGCCTTTCCAAACTTTAGGGTCCCGGGTATCGGAAACGTCCCCTACCGCAGGATCGGTAATGGCGGAAATCACCACCTTTTTACCGGCCCAGTTATCAAAGGCAAATCCGTCGGCAGATCGAATGGTGAGCTGGTTGGATTCCATCTTTCCATCCAAACTGACATGAATATTGCGGGGATTGGGAGTGAGGTACCGGACGCCGGTATAAAACAACACCATGTCTCCCTCCTGCTCCACGGCACAGCCGGAAAAACAGCCGTTTTGATCCTCCCGGATGGTGGGAAACAGAGCGATGCCTTTGTGCTCCCAGTGGACTAAGTCCCGGCTGACAGCATGGCCCCAATGCATGGTGCCCCAGGCATCAGCATAAGGAAAATATTGATAGAACAGATGATATTCCCTTTGGTAGTATAAAAAACCGTTGGGGTCGTTGATCCAGTGATCCGGGGCATGGAGATGCAGCAGCGATGTGTTCATGACTTTTCCTTTCCAGGGATTACTCCGCCGCCTGCTCTACCTGCTTCAACAGAGAGATAATGGGCAGATGCTGGGGACAGATGCTTTCGCACTGACCGCACTCAATGCAGTCAATGGGATTGCCTCCGGGCAGCCCTTCCAAAGAGAATCCTTTGGTAGGATTTTGCTTATACTGATTGTATCGAGCAAAACATTGGGGAATGGGAATTTCCTGAGGACATCCGTCGGTGCAGTACTCGCAGCCGGTGCAAGGAATAGCGATGGAATCCTGAATGATGTACTTCACCCGCTCCACCAGTTTTTCTTCCTCCTGGTTCAGCGGCTGGAAGTCCTTCATATAGCTGGTGTTGTCCTCCAACTGTTCCATATTGCTCATGCCGCTGAGCACCATCATCACCTGATCCAAGCTGGCGGCAAACCGAATGGCCCAGGAAGGAACGCTGACGTTGGGGTTGGCGTGATGAAGCAGAAGCTGAGCTTCTTGCGGCACCTTTGCCAAACTGCCTCCCTTCACCGGCTCCATGACAATCACCGGTTTCTGGTGGCGCACCGCAGTTTCATAGCAGAGCCGGGACTGGATTTTATCGCTGTCCCAGTCCAGGTAATTGATTTGCAGCTGAACAAAATCCACTTCCGGGTGTTCGGTGAGAATCCGATCCAACACATCGGCGGTGTCATGGAAGGAAAAGCCCATCTGGCGCACTTTGCCCTGACGCTTCATTTCAGAGACAAATTCAAAGGCACCCAGTTCTTGAGCAATGCGGTAATGTTCCACATTCAAACTGTGAAGCAGATAGTAGTCAAAGTAATCCACCCCGCACTTTTGCTGCTGCTCCTGAAAAATCCGGGACAGATCCTCTTTCTTTTTCAAAAACATAGTGGGCATTTTATCCGCCACAGTAAAGCTCTCCCGGGGATGCCGTTCCACCACTGCACGGCGAAGGATGTCTTCACTTTGATATTCCATGTACATATAAGCGGTATCGAAATAGGTAAATCCCTGTTCCAAAAAGCGATCCACCATGGCGCACACCGTTTCAAAATCAATTTGAGCAGAGGTGCCTTCACCGATTTGGGGGAGACGCATTAAGCCAAAGCCCAATTTTTTCATTACAATCACTCCTCAAGTCCTACTGTGTTTTTCCCATTATGAGCCTGTTTCTTTCATCATAGCAGGTTGCCATAGGAAGTCAAGAAATTTTCCGTGAACAAAAACAACGTCCCGGATTTTCCAAGACGTTGTTTCTTTCATTGAGAACTTTGCCGGTCAAGCGGCGCCATTCACCATTTTAGCCATTTACTACGATACGAGCCAAAGCCATGACATCCAATACGTCCACAACGTTCGGATACTGCTCATCTTTGTGCACATCGTAATCCAATTCCGAATTGTTCATGGGATCCTGATCCACGATCAACTGGGCCAGCGCCATGACGTCCAGGACATTGGGGGCAGCAGCGCCGTCTTCATTGAAATCGTAGGGATTTCCAATGACCGCAGCCGCTTTCAGGGAAACGGTGCAGGGGTTTAAAGTGGGAACCAGTTCGTATTCCGTGGGGATTCCATTATCGTCGTAATAAGCGAACATGGTATCGGTCAAAGAGAATTCCACATTTTTGCTTTGGGGCACATTTTGCACCGTAAAGTTAAAGGTGTACAAGGTGGCGGCAGTATCACTGAGCGCTACGCTGTTTTCCCCTTGCAGGTCTGCTTTCAGCACGACCACGCCGTTTTCACCATCGTTGCTTACAACCACATCGGGATCACTGCTGTCTTCCTGCGGAGCAAGCTTCAGCAAGGTGTTATCATACTTCAAAGTGAAGCTATAGCCACCCAGATCCACGTTGCCGGTAGCTTTCACAGCCACAGAGACGGTATCGCCTTCTTCGTAGCTTTCCTTACCGGTGACATCTACCACAGAAGCAGTGATGGCATCAGAATCTTCTACCGGAGGCTCATAAGCGCCCAGAGCGGCTACATCGTCGGCAGAGAGAGCCGTGTTGTAGAAGGAAACGCCATGCACCGTCATAGCACTACCAAAAGCACCCCAGTCTCCTTGATTGCGCCAGTAGCCAAGGTCGAAATACTGTGCGGTATTTGCCACTGCCATTGCTGCCTGGCCATAGCTGACCACATCGGTACTTGTATCGTCCGCCGGCTTATCAGCCGTGCCAGTATATTGACCAATCTGCTCACCATTTACATAAACGGTAATAGCATCAGCATCAATCGTCAGCACATAACGAGCACTACTCATATCGGTTGCGACCGGATTAACATCATTAATATTAAAATAGCGTTGCGTATAAGGAGCGGCAACTGCGTTCATATTCATTGTCACGCCAGAATTGGTTACACCGAACCAGTCCCACACACCATGACTGTTAAAACCAAACAAGCCTTCAAATTCATTTTGCGCCTGTGTACTGGGTACAGATACATCTACCATAACGGTAAATCCACTGTCGCCTACCTCTCCGGCCAACGGATTGCTAATCGAATAAGTGTTATAGGCATTGGTAGTAAAAACTACGCCCTCGTCCGTTTCAGTAATAGCATCATTGCCTTCTGCGCGATCCATGCCATTGTATTTTGCCCAACCCTGGGTTTCACCCTTGGTAAAATCATAGCTGGCCACCAGACTGTCTTCTGGCGCCGCACTCACCGAAGACATCGCCATGCTCACAGGAATCATGGTAGCGACCATAGCCGCTGACAATACACCCGCAAGCAGTTTTTTCATTTTCATGAAAAAAACCTCCTTAAATTGAATTAAACTTCATTTGAACGCATGGCCTTGCGGCGCATCGTCTTTATAAAACAGTATACAATTTTTTGCAGGAACAGTCAACGACTGGCCAAATTTTTGGTGTTATTGGCAAGAAACTGCCAGCATATTTGTGTAATTTGCCGGAAACGCCTTTTTCTTTATTCTTTAGATGCATGCTCCATCCAACGAATGCAGGCGGCTCCAATCAATCCAGCGTTATTGCCTAGTTTAGCCAACTCTACCCGGGTGGGATGCAAGGCGTTTTGAGCAAACACATTGGGATATACCTGTTCCCGCAGAGGCAGCAACAGTTCGTCCCCCGACCCGGAAATGCCGCCGCCGATACAGACCACTTCCGGATCCAACAGGTTAATCAAGCTGATGACGCCCCAGGCCAAATGGCGGATGTAGTTATTCAGCACTTCCTTGCCCACCGGGTCACCTTCCCGAGCGGCGTCGAAGGCTAAAATGCCATTGACTTGATCCAAACTGGGGCAGAGCTTCCACATGGCGCTTTCAGGATGGGCTTCCATAGCCCGACGGGTCTGACGGATCAAAGCCGTGGCAGAAGCATAGGCTTCCAAGCAGCCTTTTTGGCCGCAGGTGCAGGGCTCTCCATCCTGGATCAGCACCATATGACCGATTTCACCGGCAGCGTAGTTCCGGCCGGTGAGCAGTTTTCCATCCAAAATAATGCCGCCGCCTACGCCGGTGCCCAAAGTCACTGCCACCAAAGAACGGCATCCGGCTCCGGCTCCGGCGAGAAATTCCCCGCAAGCTGCGGCATTGGCGTCATTGACCAACCCTACCGGCACTCCAAATGCTTCTTCCAAAGCTTTGGTCAAGGGCAGAGAATCCACCCCCAGATTGTGGGCGTTATCAATGGAACCGGTTTCGGAATTGGCCACACCGGGAGAGCCAATGCCCATGCTGTCCAGCTCTTCCGGCTTAATTCCGGCATCCGCCAAACAGGCTTTGCCCAATTCTACAATCTGCCCCACCAAATCATCTGGATTGCCGGTGACCACAGTGGGACGAGTAACCCGATGGGAAAGGGTAAATCCATTTTCCGGATCCACCAAAGCTGCCGCCATGTGGGTTCCTCCTAAATCAATTCCCAGACAATATGCCATTGTTGTCTCCTCCTATTCTTCAAAATCAATTTCAATCCTGTGACACACAAAAAATTTCTTGTTAGAGGGAAAGCGGCAGTCAGCCTGCCGCCTTCTCAATCAAATCAATTCATCTGGACAAATCAAAGGTTTTCTTTGAAAAAGGTTTCCATTCCCGCAATTGCTGCATCTTCGTCTGCGCCTTCTGCGGTAACGGTAACGGCGTCCCCGCACTTCACTCCCAGGCCCATCACCGCCATCAGGCGAGTGACATTGGCGGACTTTTCTCCTTTTTGCAGGTTAATCACACTCTGATAATTCTTCCCGGCTTTTGCCAGCAGACCAGCAGGGCGGGCGTGGATGCCTACGGGATCGGTAATGGTGTAGGTAAACTGTTTCATAACAATCGTTCCTTTCTATCACTTTTATTTGGTTTCGCGGATTAAAATCATGGATTCATAGGGCCGCAGCTCTATCTCCTCACCAGGCTTAGCATCCGGGTAGTTGGAAAGCAGCACCCGGCAGCCTTCCAGGGATTCCGGGCAGCGCCAACGGCAGGGCTTGCGGTAGAAATTATTGATGCAGTACAACTGGGTTCCATCCAAACTGCGGCGGTAAGCCAACACCTGAGGATGGGCTTGATCCACCGGAGCAAAATCTCCCTGGGCAATTACCGGATACTCTTTGCGCAGCCGGATCAAAGCCTTGTAATAGGAGAAGATGGAGTCCGGATCGCCCACTTGAGACTGGGCGTTAATCCGGGTGTAGTTGGGATTCATCGAAATCCAGGGAGCGCCGGAAGAGAAGCCGGCATTTTCACTGGTATCCCACTGCATGGGGGTACGGGCGTTATCCCGAGAATGTTCCTTCAGGATACAGTAAGCCGCTTCCTCGCTCATGCCTTTATCCCGCAGGATTTGGAAGTGGTTGATGCTCTCCACATCCCGGTACTGACTGAGATTGGTAAATCCAGCGTTGGTCATGCCCAATTCTTCCCCTTGGTACACATAGGGGGTGCCCCGCAGCCCATGGATCACGCTGGCCAGCATTTTGGCGGACTGTTTCCAGTATTCTCCCTCATCGCCAAATCGGGTAACCACCCGAGGCTGGTCGTGGTTGCACCAGAACACGGCGTTCCAGGCATTGTGATCGCTCATTCCCTGCTGCCAAGAGAACAGGATTTCCTTGAGTTTTTTGAAGTCAGCGGGTACCAACACCCACTTTTCGTTGCCCATAAAGTCCACCTTCAAATGGTGGAAGGAGAACACCATGCTCAGCTCCCCGCTGTCGGCTCCGGCATACTTAAAGCAGTGCTCCATGGAAGTGGAAGACATCTCTCCTACCGTAATGAAGGAAGGATCTTTGCCGAAGGTGTTGCTGCACATTTCCTCCAGATATTGATGGATTTTGGGCCCATCTGTGTAAAACCGCCGTCCGTCTCCTTGATTATCGTCCTCATAACTCCCCTTGCTGATGAGGTTGATTACATCGAACCGGAATCCCTTCACCCCTTTGTTCATCCAGAATTTCAGAATATTCTGAATCTCCTGGCGCACCTTGGGGTTTTCCCAGTTCAAATCTGCCTGACTCACATCAAACAGATGAAGATAGTATTCGTCAAATTTGGGCACATACTCCCAGGCATTGCCCCCGAACTTGCTTTCCCAGTTGGTGGGCGGAGTGCCGTCCGGCTTCCCCTTGCGGAAGATATAGTAATCTTTGTATTCCGGATCGCCGGCCATAGCCCGCTGGAACCACTCATGGTCGGTGGAGGTATGGTTGAACACCATATCCAGCATCAGACCGATGCCCCGTTTGTCTGCTTCCCGAATCAGTTCCTCCAGATCTTCCATGGTGCCGTACCGGGGATCCACCGCCCGATAGTCCGCCACATCATATCCGTTGTCGTTTTGAGGTGAAGGATAAAAGGGGGTCAGCCAAAGATAATCCACTCCCAGATCTTTCAGGTAATCCAGCTTCTGAATCACCCCCCGCAGCTCGCCCAAACCGTCTCCATTGGTGTCCAGAAAAGATTTCGGATAGATTTGATAGACCACTTTATTGCGGAAGTCAGTCATGAAATTCCCTCCTTGCCTTACTGGTAACGAATCACCACAGTATCTGCTTCCTTAGCATCCATGCCGGTTTCAAACTCCAAGGATTTGCCGTTGGGCTCACTGACTAAGAACGCGGTAATGGCGGGATGTCCCGCTTTGCGGATCTTATCTGCATCAAAGGTAATCAACGGATCACCCAGCTTTACCTTGTCCCCTTCGTTGACATGGAGGGTAAAGCCGTCGCCGTGCATGGAAACGGTGTCAATGCCCACGTGGATCAACAGTTCCATCCCGTTATCCAACTGCAAGCCCACCGCATGGCAGCTATCCGGGATGACAGAGGAAACAGTGGCGTCTGCAGGAGCCACAACTTGACTGCCGGTGGGATCAATCCCCACACCTTCTCCCAGAACACCTTCCGAGAACACCTGGTCCGGAATTTCGGTATAAGGAATCACTTTCCCGGACAAGGGCGCTTTCAGCACGCCGGGCTGATCGTCGGCAGCAGCGACAGGAGCAGGAGCAGCAGCAGGCTGAGCATTGTCTTCCGTCAGAGCAGCATCTGTTACCACTTCACCTTCCGCTTCCACTAAGCCCCGGTCTTCCTTTTTCAGTTTTCGGCTGCCTACCAGCAGAGTCAGCAGGAAAGGAATGACAATAGCGGCTACCATCGCCAGGATAAAGAAGAGATAGAACTGAGGTTTAATG
Source organism: Candidatus Egerieicola pullicola (assembly GCA_018712465.1). Classification (GTDB taxonomy): domain Bacteria; phylum Bacillota; class Clostridia; order Oscillospirales; family Ruminococcaceae; genus Egerieicola; species Egerieicola pullicola. The sequence continues at coordinate 8,729 of DVGY01000129.1, forward strand.
GAGAGGATGCCGGGCAGACCGCCTACGCCGATGGAATAGGCTTCTACGCCGCAGCCCACCGAGATAATGGCAGCCACACAGGAGCCGATCATCCCGCAGACCAGGGGGAAACCGTATTTCAAGTTCACGCCGAACAAAGCCGGTTCGGTAACGCCCAAGTAGCAGGACACGCAGGCAGGAATGTTTACCTGCTGAGCACGCTTGTTTTTCCGCTGCAGCACAGTCATAGCCAAAACCGCAGAACCCTGAGCAATGTTAGACAAGGCGATCATAGGCCACAGAATGGTGCCGCCGGTGGTGTTGGCCAAGGTGGTGTCGATAGCGTTGGTCATATGGTGGAGACCAGTCATTACCAGCGGTGCATACAGCAAACCGAAGATGGCGGCAAACAGCCAACGCACATTGGAAGTCAAGCCCATCTGAACCAGGTTGGCAATGCCGTCGCCGATCCACCAGCCGATGGGGCCCACAATGGTATGGGCGATGATAACCGCCAGTACCAAAGAGAAGAAGGGTACCACGATCATGCTGATGATCTGAGGACAGATCTTCCGGAAGAATTTTTCCAAGCCAACCAGTACAAAACCTGCCATCATGGCGGCGATGACCTGGCCTTGGTAACCGATCATCTGTACTTGGATAAAGCCAAAGTCCCAAACCGGAATGTCCGCCGGATTGGTGCTGGCCACGTTAAAGCCATTGAGCAGCTGGGAGGACACCAAGGTCAAGCCCAAGACGATACCCAGAATCTGGGTGGTGCCCATCTTTTTGGTAATGGACCAGATAATGCCCACCGGCAGCAGGTGGAATACCGCTTCACCAATCAGCCAAAGGAAGTTGTACATACCTTCCCAGAATTGGGAAACATCCGCCAGGCTCATGGTGCCGTTTTCAAAGAAGTTGATCTCACCGATGATGTTCCGGAAAGCCAATACCAAACCACCGGCAATCAAGGCAGGAATCAGAGGTGCAAAGATTTCGCCCAATGCCCCCATAATCCGTTGCAACGGATTCTGATTGCTCTTGGCCGCGCTTTTGGCCGCTTCTTTGCTGACGCCCTCCACACCGGCATAGGCAGTAAACTCTTTATAGAAGTTTGCCACATCGTTGCCGATGATGACCTGGAACTGACCCGCTTGGGTAAATGTTCCTTTCACAGATGGGATGGTTTCGATTCTTTTGGTGTCTGCCTTTTTGGTATCCACCAACACAAAACGCATCCGAGTCATGCAGTGGGAAACGGCTTGGATGTTCTCTTTACCGCCAATGGCATCCAGCAGTTCCCGTACGTCTTGCTCGTACTTTGCCATGGTACAATCCTCCTATTTTGATTTGCGGAGCTCCTTCTGCTCCACTTGTTTATACAAGTATATTACCACTCTTGTTTAAACAGGTCAATGCACTAAATAACTAAATAATTTTAAAATTTTTTGTGCAATATACTCATGAAAAATTAGTTGACACTTGATTGAACAAGTGGTAAAGTTATAGTGTATTACTTATTATCAGCGTGGGAGGAAATGGTATGCCCCAACAAAAATACGACCACATCCACCAGGTGCTGAAACGCCGGATTGAAAAAGGGGAATATCCGGCCGGACAGCTACTCCCTTCGGAAAACACCCTCATCGGCCAATTTCACTGTTCCCGCAATACCCTGCGCCGGGCCATGTCGGAATTGGTGCGGGAAGGGTACGTGCAAAGCCGACAGGGGCTGGGGGTGTACAATATTTATCACCCCATGGAGCCGGTTTCCTATTCCATGGGGGTAATCGAATCTTTTCGGGAATCAGCTAAGCGCACCGGACGGAAAAGTGGCACCACCGTAATCTTGTTTGAGGATTTGGTTGCAGATGATGCCATCGCCCAACTAACCGGCTTTGCGGTGGGAACGGAATTGTTTCACCTTCAGCGCATTCACACCGTGGATGACAAGCCCATGATCTTCAATACCAGCTACTTCCGCAAAGATTGTATGCCCGAATTAACCGCAAAAATCGCCCAAGGCTCTATTTACCAATATCTGGAGAATACGCTGGGCATGTCCATCGTCACCAGCAAGCGCACCATTACCGTAGAAAAAATGAATGAGTTAGATCAAAAATGGCTGGAAATGGGGGACTACAACTGTCTAGCTGTGGTAAGCAACCAAACCTACAACAGCGACGGCATCCAATTTGAGTTTACCCAATCCCGGCACCATCCAACCATTTTCCGTTTCCAGGACAATGCTGTGCGGCGGTAACTGTATTATAAAAAGAAGCAGACCATCCCAAGACTGATTATGCGTCTCAGGATGGTCTGTTTTTCGTTTATTCTCCAGAAAGCAATTCCGGACAATAGTGCCGGCAAAATTCATCCGCCACTTTACGCAGCCCGCTGTCCAAACGGCGATGGCAGAACTCTCTCCATTCTTTGGGAATCCAGCGGTAATAAGCTTGGGCGATCCCACCGGCAATACAAGCCATGGTGTCAGCATCACCGCCCATAGAAACCGCCAAACGGACGGCGCTTTCGTAATCTTTGCTCTCTAAAAAGGCAGATATGGCAGGAGGGACGCTGAAACGAGTGCGGCTGTCAAATTGATAGCTTGGACGAAGCTGGGCCAAAGGCGCGGAAAGGTCAAAATGACAGTTCTTTTCCACAAACCGGCGTATCTCTTGCTTGCTATGTCCATGCCAAGCTAAAAAAACCGAACCTGCCATGGCCTGAGCACCGTAAACTGCTTCTTTATGCCAATGGGTGCAGTTGCAGCTCAATGCTGTTTGAGCCAACACCTGATCCAACATATTATAGGCATAACCCAACGGCACCACACGCATGGCAGCGCCATTGCCGTAACTATGCTGCCGTCGTTGCAATTCCGATTCCTTTGCCCAGGCAGCAAACATCTGTCCATATCCAGCATTGGGAAAACGGTGGTAATACTGCCGGTACCGGGCAGCATATTCCTTGGCGCGACGGCGCATTTGCAAAGCAGTCACCGGATTAGGATTGGCCAATACAGCGTCACACACCGCCATCGTCAATACAGTATCATCGGTAAATGTGCTTTCCGGTGAAAGAGAAAAATGATAGTTTTTGGTGGGATGAAGTTCATAGTAGGAGCCAATCACATCCCCGTATAACGCACCGTACATAAAAATTCCCTCCTTGGCTGATGTTACTACTATTGTATCACAGGAACAGAGCCAAAGAAATTATCTTGGACAAAAAGAAAATCGGAGCAAAGCGAACTTTACTCCGAACTGGTTGCGAGGGCCGGATTTGAACCAGCGACCTTCGGGTTATGAGCCCGACGAGCTACCAGCTGCTCCACCTCGCGATATTTTTGCTCCTTTTTTGGAGCGCTAGATTAGTATACCACCATTCACACAAAAAAGCAACACCCTAAAGCCAAGAGTGCTGCTTTTTGTTTGATTGCACAAAATTTGTAAAAACAAATCAGACGGTTTCGTCATCTTGATTCATATCTGCAATCCGATCTTCCGGTGCCTTGGAGATTTCATCTTCCGCTTCGTCCAAATCATCATCCGGCACACCGATTTCACCTTCCATATCGTCATCATAGTAGGTGGAATCGTCGAAGTCCAACTCGTCGTTGATCTTTTTACCTTTGCGCTTCATGAAAGCCACAATCGCCACAATCGCACCTGCAATCGCCGTAGCCAAGGCAGCAATGGTGACCCAATTTTTCTTTTGCATATTACAACGTCCTCCTTTCTGCAAAACTCTCTGTACCTGTATTATACCCAAAAATCCTCCCAGGTACAAGGGCTTTTGAAATAAATTTTACAATGTTCAAATTCCGTTCTTAGTTTTGGCCCTGCTTGGAGGATTATTCTAAATTTCCGGTGAGCAGCATCACAGCTGCCAATGCGGCAATAGGAGCTGTTTCACAGCGGAGAATCCGTTTCCCCAAACCGGCTCGAGGAACCCCCAATTTGTCCAGCGTTTCTGCTTCTCCGGGGTCAAAGCCTCCTTCTGCTCCAATCAGCAACCCCACGTCTTTGGTTTTTGGTCCCACCAAGGCAGTGAGAGGGGCGCCTCCCTGCTCATAGCAGAAGATGGGAGTTTCATGTTGGGCCAATTCTTTGGCGGCCTGATCAAAACTCATCAGCGGGCTAACTTCTGGCAAAATCCCACGTCCACACTGTTTGGCCGCGGAAAGGACAATCTTCCCATACCGTTCCAACTTTTTTGCCATAGACTTGGCGTCCGGACGGGAAATGCACCGGCTGGTCAACACCGGCACAATCCGGCTGACTCCCAACTCTACCGATTTCTGAAGAATCGTTTCCAATTTGTCCCCTTTGGGAAGGGCTTGATATAACGTAACGTTTACAGTAGGTTCGCTTTCATTGGGCATGCTTTCCAAAATAGTCAGCTCCACTCGATCCGGTGTGATCTGAGTGATAACGCAGCGGTGATCGGTGCCGCCGTAATCGCTGACGGTCAGCTCTTCCCCCGGCTTCATCCGCAAAGAACGGCCGATGTGCGTGGCGTCCGCTCCGGTGATCCAAACTTGATTTCCCTCTATTTGGTTGGTAAAAAATCTAGGCATCTTCATTTCCTCGTTTTTGACTGTAATCGCTGCAATCTCCGCGTTTCTCCCGGGTTGAAACAAAAAACCGTAAACGGAGAAAACGGTTTCTATTGGTTTTATTATATACGGTATTCCGAAAACTGACAATAGTTTCTCTCTTTTTCCGGGCATACTAACCAGGCGAGGGAGGAATTTTTGGATGCAAAAACTCAAAGAACAGCTCACCGTCTTTGCCACTGGTGCGGCAGGTTATCCCATCATTGAATTGATCTGGCGGCAATCCACTCACTGGAGCATGACCCTGGCAGGAGGCACCTGCCTGCTGCTGCTGTACAACCTCTATGGAAAATTCACCAAACTCTCCTTAGGGCTGAAATGTCTGCTGGGCAGCGGCGTCATCACCGCCGTAGAGTTTGTGGCCGGACTGATCGTAAACTGCTGGCAAAACTGGAATGTGTGGGATTATTCCTGCTTTAAATTCCACTTTATGGGGCAGATTTGCCTGGTTTATTCGGTACTGTGGGGCTTTCTTTGCCTGCCGGTCAGCGGGCTTTGCAAGGCGATGCGCAAGCGCCTGCACAGCGAACCGAAAAAACTGTTGAAAGGCAAAAAAGCCTGGGGATAAAGGGAACAGTGTACAAACCCTTTTTGCTGTGTTATACTGAAAGAAAGGTTTTCAACCATTTCATTTTACACAGAAAGAAGGATGTTTATGCAATCCGTTTCTTTGCTCCCTGCGGATACCCCTGCCCTGCTGGCAGACACCGCAAAACTGGCCGGCGACATTTGGCGGGAATACTTTCCCGGGATCATCTCCCCGGATCAGGTGGAGTATATGGTGGACAAGTTCCAATCTCTCCCCGCCATGGAGGAGCAAATTCAGCATCACGGCTACACCTACTACCAAATCCGCTTAGGCGATACCCTGCTGGGCTACACCGGGGTCTGCCCGGAGGGTGAGGGCTTATTTTTAAGCAAGCTTTACCTGAAAAAGGAATACCGGGGCAAAGGCTATGCAGGAGAGGCCTTCCGCAAATTAGTAGATCTTTGCCAAAAACAGGGGTACCGGTTTATCCGCCTGACCTGTAACAAAGGCAACACCCATTCTTTGGAGGTGTACCGCCACTGGGGGTTTGTTCAAACCGACGCAGTGGAAACCGACATCGGAAGCGGCTTTGTCATGGACGATTATATTATGACCTATACCGTCAAATAATTGCATAAAAACACAGCGAGGACTTCCCTTGAGTGGGACTGTCCCCGCTGTTTTTCTTTGCAAAAACAGATTAACCCCGGCGGTGGTACAGCTCCACCATTTCCCGGATATCTTCACTTAAAATTTCGTCGGCAGCGCCTTCTTCCATTCGCCATTCCCAGTTGCTGCCCACGGTGCTGGGAGTGTTCATCCGGCAGTCGGTGTCCAGCAGCAGATAATCCTGCATGGGAATGATGCAGAGATCCGCCACGCTTTGGAAAGCCGCCCGGATAAAGCCCCAGGAATAGCTTTCTTCGTGGCTCAGATTCAAGTACCGCCGGGCATACTCCACCTCATGTTCCGGAGCGCTGTTCAGCCAGCCGATGAGAGTGTCGTTGTCATGAGTGCCGGTATAGACCACACAATTTTTGATATGGTTGTGAGGCAAAAAAGCATTGTCCGAACCATCAAAGGCAAATTCCAACACCTTCATGCCGGGATAGCCGGAATCCTTCAGCAGCTTTTCCACCCCGGGAGTCATCACGCCAAGATCTTCAGCTACAATCTCCAGATCTCCCAGCTTCTTGTGGAGCTGGCGGAAGAACTGGATCCCGGGGCCCTTCTTCCATTCCCCGTTGATGGCAGTTTCTTCCTCGGCAGGCACCGCCCAGTACTCATCGAATCCCCGGAAATGGTCAATGCGCATCACGTCGTAGGTCAAAAAGGCGCGGCGGATCCGCTCGTTCCACCAGGCATAGCCGGTTTTCTTGTGTTCCTCCCAGCGGTAACAGGGGTTGCCCCAAAGCTGACCGGTTTCGGAAAAATAGTCCGGAGGCACTCCCGCCACCAAGCTGGGACGGCCGTCCTCGTCAAAGCAGAACAACTCCGGGTGGCTCCAGGTATCGGCACTGTCCCCCGCCACATAGATGGGAATATCGCCAAATAATTTTACTCCATGATCGTTGGCATATTTTTTCAGCTTAGAAAATTGGGCAAAGAAGATGTACTGCATCCAAAGCTGAAAATCAATCTCCTCTTTCAGCTTTACCTTGGCTTCTGCCAGGGCTTCCGGTTCCCGGAGACGGAGAGAGTCTTCCCAATCATACCACTGGACCATATCCTGATCCTGTTTGATGGCCATAAATAAGGCGTAATCCTCTGCCCAGTCCTTATTTTCTTTGTAAAATGCCTGATAGGCTTTGCCTGGCTTATCCCGGAGAAAAGCTTTTTTCAATAAAGGAAGCTTTTCGTTGTACATGGCGTCAAAATCCACCTTACAGGGATCGTCCCCCCAAAGGTGAGCTTCACACTCTTCCTGGGTCAGCAAGCCTTCTTCCACCAGCAAATCCAAATCAATGAGATAGGGATTGCCTGCAAAGGTGGAATAGGAGGAGTAAGGGCTGTTGCCATAGCTGGTAGGGCCGATGGGGAGAATCTGCCAATACCGCTGACCGGACTTTTCCAAAAAGTCCACAAAGTCATAGGCGGACTGCCCCATAGTGCCGATCCCGTACTTTCCCGGCAGGCTGGTAATATGCATCAGGATACCGCTTGCACGCTTCATGAAATGATACCGTTCCTTTCCGACGAACACAGAGAAGTTCCCCGTGTTTTTCTCTAAATAACAGACACTAGTATACCATTTTTTTGGAGAAAATGCAAATCCTCCGTGACGCTGTAAAGAAATTTTTCAATTTCCCAAGACAAAAACAGGCAGGCGCCGGAACGAGAAATACGCTCCTAAAACGCCTGCCCAATGGATTGGGAGTCGATTTACTTCATTGCTTTGCGGAAGAATTCTTCCATTTTATCAAAGGGAATGATGTCGGTCCGGTCGTACAGGTCGGTGTGCACCGCGCCGGGAATAATCATCAGTTCTTTGTTGTCGGCATAGGGGTTATCCTTTACCATATTGGCAAAGGCATCCTTGCTGAAGTAGCAGGAATGAGCCTTTTCCCCATGGATCACCAAAACAGCGCTGCGAATCTCATTGCTGTACTGCAAAATAGGCTGGTTCATAAAGGACATACAGCCAGTGACATTCCAGCCGCCGTTGGAGTTCAAAGAACGGGGATGATAACCCCGGGGCGTCTTGTAATAATCGTGGTAGTCCTTTACAAAGAAGGGGGCGTCCTCCGGCAGAGGATCCACCACACCGCCGCCCAGGGCATAGCTTCCGTTTTTATAATCTTCCACCCGCTGGGCGTTAAGAGCCACTTTCTTGTCATAGCGAGCCTGCTCACTGTCCTCGGCATCGAAGTATCCCTTGGCATTCACCCGGGTCATGTCATACATGGTGGAGGCCACGGTGGCTTTGATCCGAGTATCCAGCGCCGCCACATTCAAGGCCATGCCGCCCCAGCCGCAGATACCGATGATACCGATCTTTTCCGGGTCTACGTTGTCCTGCACCGACAGGAAGTCCACCGCTGCCTGGAAGTCTTCGGTGTTGATGTCGGGAGACGCCATATACCGGGGCTGTCCGCCGCTTTCTCCGGTGAAGGAGGGGTCAAAGGCAATGGTCAAAAAGCCACGCTCCGCCATAATCTGAGCGTAAAGTCCAGAAGCCTGTTCTTTTACGGCGCCAAAGGGACCACAGACGGCAATGGCCGGGAGCTTCTCGGCGGCATTTTTCGGCGCGTACAGATCGGCCGCCAGAGTGATGCCGTAACGGTTGTGGAAGGTTACCTTGCTGTGATATACCTTTTCGCTTCTGGGGAAGATTTTATCCCATTCTT
>DVGY01000130.1 GCA_018712465.1 Candidatus Egerieicola pullicola
CTTGGGCAAACTCCCTGTTCGAGGACAACGCGGAATACGGCTACGGTATGTACACTGCTCAGAAGACTCTGCGCAACAAGCTGATCAACAAGCTGGCTGCCAAGCTGCCTGAAGTGGAAAATGCAGAAGTGAAGGAAGCCATCGAAACCTATCTGGCTACCAAGGATGACGGCAACGCCAACCGCGTAGCTACCGATAACCTGGTTGCTGCTCTGGAAAACTGCGGCTGCGATTTCGCCAAGGAAATCCTGGAAGAGAAAGAATTCCTGTCCAAGAAGTCCTGCTGGATCTTCGGCGGCGACGGCTGGGCTTACGATATCGGCTTCGGCGGTTTGGATCACGTGCTGGCCTCTAACGAAGACGTGAACGTTATGGTGTTCGATACCGAAGTGTACTCCAACACCGGCGGACAGTCCTCTAAGTCCACTCCGGAAGGCGCCATCGCTCAGTTTGCAGCGGCTGGTAAGGAAACCAAGAAGAAAGACCTGGCTGCTATCGCTATGAGCTACGGCTACATCTATGTGGCTCAGATTGCTCAGGGTGCTGACCGCAACCAGTGCATCAAGGCCATGGTGGAAGCGGAAAGCTACAACGGTCCTTCTCTGATCATCGCTTACGCTCCCTGCATCAACCACGGTATTAAGGCTGGTATGAGCAAGGCTCAGGACGAAGAAAAGAAGGCTGTGGATACCGGTTATTGGCACCTGTTCCGCTACGATCCTCGTCGTACTGCAGAAGGCAAGAACCCCTTCCAGCTGGATTCCAAGGCTCCGACCATGAACTATCAGGACTTCCTGATGGGCGAAGTACGGTACAATGTGTTGGCCCGGACCAATCCCGAACGTGCTCAGAAGCTGTTTGCGGAAGCCGAAGCCAATGCCAAGGCCAAGTACGATCATCTGGTGAAGCTGGCTGCGGAAGAGTAATCGTTCTACAACACCAAGCAAATATGCAACTTTTGGAGGCAGGCCCAAGAGCCTGCCTCTTTCTTTGTCAAAATGCAAAATTGACGGTGGATTTCGGCGGATTTTCTTTGACAGTTTCCAGCTTTTGTCGTACAATATGGGTAGAACCGAATCGAAGGAGACCGGCTATGAAACTGAAATTATCCGCAACGGTGGCAGTGCTGCTGAGCTTTTGCCTTCTTCTTATGGGATGCAGCCAGCAGGCGTCTGTCCAGGAAGCCACAGCATCTACCCCACAAACCCTCTCGGAATATGTACAAGCCAACGAAACCTCCTTGCACTATCTGTTGGGTATCAACGACGGTGACGATGTCACCCTGACAGCAGAAGAAGACGTGTTGAAGATCTGTTATTTTTATCCAGCCGGCATTCACCCCGAACAGGAGCTTTTGGATCATGCCGCAGAAAATAATCGTTTGAATTGGCAGGAAGCGGCGGACCGCATGACTCGGGATTTGGGAATCACCATTACGGTCAGTGCGACTTATCAAACCGATGATGGAACGGTATTGGCAAGCTATGAATGTGTGGGCACCACAGAGTAATCCGCACTAGGAAGGGAGGAGCGCCATGGCAAAAAAATCCGGTATTTCCAACTTCACTCCGGCACAACTAAATACCAGGTTGAAAAAAGGAGAGCTGCTTCCGGTGTATCTGCTATACGGCCCGGAGCAGGGGCTTTTGCAGGCCATGGCAGAACGGGTGATGGAAGCGGCGGTTCCCAAAGAAAACCAGCCCATGCTTCTCAACCGGTTGGAAGGAGAGAAGCTGGGTATGGATCAGCTTTCCGCCCTTTGCCGGACGGTGCCCTTTTTGGGAGACCGGCGGTGTGTGGCAGTCAGTGATTTCTCTCTGGATAAATTGGGAAAATCCGATGGGGAAGCCATGAAGCAGTTGCTTGCTGCTCCCACTCCCTTTACGGTGTTGCTGCTGACCTATTCCAATCCCGAATTGGATCTTACCAAGGCAAAGTGGAAACCTTATCTGGAAGCCATCCGAAAGGTGGGGGCGGTTTGTGAATTTGCCCACAAAACGCCCGCTGAGCTGGTAAAAGCTCTTTGTGCCTACTGCACCAAACGAGGTGGAAGCCTATCGGCACAAACCGCTGCTTTTTTGGTGGATCGGTGCGGAGTGGAATACAGCCTTTTAACGGCAGAAGCCGACAAGCTGCTGGCCTATACCCAAGGACGGGAGATTACCCAGGAGGACATTCAGCAGCTTTGCAGCAAAACCATTGAGCGCAGCGCCTTTGATTTAGCGGCAGCGCTGGTGGAAGGACGGGCCAAAGATGCCTTTACCATGTTGGAGGAACTGTTTGCTTTGCAGCAAAAGCCGGTGATGATCCTGGGCGCAGTCAGCGCCAGCTTTTTGGATCTGTACCGGTTGCGGCTGGCTTTGGACAGTGGTCGGAGCGTCTCTCAGCTGGCCCAGGATTTTGGATACCGCAACAGCTGGCGGTTGGAACGCATGGTACGGCAAGCAGGGAAGTATCCCTTAAAGCGGATTCAAAACTGTGTGCTGGCATTGGCGGAAGCGGACAGGCTGCTGAAATCTTCCAAAATGGAGGACAGTGTGATCCTGGAAACCGCCATGGGCAGAATGCTGTCCCATAAAAATCAATGAGAAAAAAGAAAGGATGAGCAAAGATGCTGACCCCAAAGAAAATTGAATTTATTGAATTTATGATGAGCGCAGATGTGCTGCGGTTCGGTGATTTTATCACCAAAAGCGGCCGGCGCACCCCTTATTTCATCAACACCGGCAATTACAAAACCGGCGCCCAGATCGCAGCCTTGGGTAAATATTACGCCACTTTGGTGAAGGAAACGGTAGGGGACAACTTTACTGCCATGTTTGGTCCTGCGTACAAGGGAATTCCGTTGGCTGCCAGCTGTGCGGCAGAGCTGTATACCCTGTTCGGAATCGACAAGCCCTATTTCTTCAACCGCAAGGAAGCCAAGGACCACGGTGAAGGCGGCAGCCTCATTGGCTACAAGCCCATGGACGGAGACAAGGTGATCATCATCGAGGACGTGATCACTGCCGGTACTGCGGTGCGGGAAACTCTGCCGGTGCTGCAATCCGCGGCTAAGGTGACGGTGGAGGATATGTTTATCTCGGTCAACCGCTGCGAAGTGGGTCAGACGCCCGGGAAAACCGCCATTACCGAAGTGGAAGAAGAATTCGGCATCAAGGTTCATGCGTTGGTGACGGTGGAGGATATCCGGGATTACCTCACCCAAAAAGGCGGCTACGAAGAACTGGTTGGCCGGATGAAGGAATACATGGATCAGTACTGCGTGCTGTAAAAAATCTTAAAATAGAATCAGTCCCCCTGGAAAACCCCAGGGGGATTTTTGTATGCTTGGTTCACATCAATTTCCCACCCAATCGGAGCATCATCTCCTGCCACTCTTGTTTGCGATGAGGAGAAATTTCTGCGGTGAGTTGGATGGGATGGCTTTCCGTGGGAAGGAAACTGCCGGGGGTGTAGAGCATACCGCTGCTGATTCCGCCGCCCAAGGTCTCCGGGATGGGCATGGTGTAGTGAGGCGCTGAGGTGGTGTTGGATTGCCAGAGCCGCACCCGGCTGGTTTGAAAATGGGCTTTTACCAACTCTGCCGCTTCCTGGGCTTGCTGTGTTCTGGAAAACTGGGCCGTCACACGCTGATTCAATGCAATCTCTCCCTTCCGGGAGTAGTGTGGCTGATCTTGATTTAAAGTATCCCTGGAAAAATTAGGCAGACAAAAAGGCCGGAGCCTTCCGTTTGATGGGAAAGCTCCGGTTGTAATTTATTTCAGATTACTCAATGGCAATGTGGCTGCCGCCGGTGATCTGTTTGGGCTCCTCTTTGGGGAAGCTCAACTTCAGAATGCCGTTGTCAAACTTGGCGTGGACATCCTCTTCCTTTACATTGTCACCTACATAGAAGCTGCGGCTGCAACTTCCGGTGAACCGTTCCTTGCGCAGGTAGTGACCCTGATCGTCCTTTTCTTCCTGCTCTTGGTTGTGGTTGGCCTTGATGGTCAAATAACCATCCTTCAGCTCCAGATTGATGTCCTTCTTCTCCACACCGGGCAGATCAATGTCCAGTTCATAGCCGTCTTTGGTTTCCTTGATATCGGTCTTCATCAAATCCTGATGGAACCGGTTGGCAGAAAACGGGAAATCCATAAAGTCGTCAAACATATCTCTTCCAAAAATGCTGGGTAACATAAGTCATTCCTCCAAATCGTACTGCAAAATCGTTATCTTATAAAACCACTGATTTTCGGACCTGTTGCGGAGGTTCTACTTAGGTGATGATTACTCGATGGCAATATTGCTGCCGCCGCTAAGCCGTTTCGGTTCTTCCTTGGGGAAGCTCAGCTTCAGGATACCATTGTCAAACTTGGCGTGGACATCCTCTTCCTTTACGCTGTCGCCCACATAGAAGCTGCGGCTGCAGCTGCCGGTAAACCGCTCTTTGCGCAGATAGTGGTGTTTCTTGTCTTCCTTTTCTTCGTTTCGGCTGGCTTTGATGGTGAGATAACCATCCTTCAATTCCAGATTGATGTCCTTTTTGTCAAAGCCGGGCAGATCCACATCCAGCTCGTAACCGTCCTTGGTTTCCCGAATATCGGTCTGCATCAAGCCGTGAACATTTTGATAGCTCCGGGTCGTCCGGAAGGGAAAATCCATAAAATCATCAAACAAATCTTCTCCAAAAATGCTAGGTAACATAGGTCATTCCTCCATTTCATACTCTCTATCTTACCTTGCGGTTTTCTTTTTTAGCAACCTTTTTGGGGTTTTGTCCCTTTCCTGAGGTTCTGATTTTAGTATAGTCCCAAGTTTTAGCACTGTCAAGTGGAGAGTGCTAATGTTTACAAAGGGAGTACAAAGTTAACAAAAACACAAATAGGTTCAAAATTTATTCATAATTAAGCCTGAGACTGATACCGCGCTGTCATTTCCATAGCAATTTCCCGAAATACCGGAGCTGCGTCGGCGTTGCCGCTTTCCGCTTGCTGGGCCAATACTACCACCGCGTAGTCGGTGCCGCCGGCATTGCAAAATCCGGCAAACCAGCCGTTGTTGTATTCTTCTCCGTTTTCGTCCATCTGCCCGGTTTGGGCAGTGCCGGTTTTGCCTCCAGCCACATATTCCCCGTTGGGGGCGGTGGCATTTTGGTCCGGCTGTTCCATGACGCAGGCCAATAGATCTGCTTTTAGGATTTCAGCGGTTTCCTGACTCATCACCCGGGTGGGTTGAGGCGTTTCCCGCAGGGTGTCCAGATCGGTTCCATTTTGTGTGGTGCCTTCCACCAGACTGGGGGAGGGGGCCAATCCGCCGTTGACCACACAGCTTACCGTCACGGCCAATTGGACCGGTGTGGCAGTCAGCGCTCCTTGACCAAAACTAAAATTGGACATGACCCCGGAGTTTTCCAATTCTTCCGGATCGGGCAGTGTCCCGGAAGCGGTAATTAAATTGTCTCCCAATTCAGCACTGCATCCAAATCCCAAACCGCAGGCAATCTGCCAAAACCGGGTGGGATCCAGTTGCTGGCTCAGATCAATAAAGTAGGGGTTGCAGCTTTCCGTTAAGGCGCCTTTTAGGTTCAGGGTTCCGTGACCCGGCAGGTAGTGACAGCGGTAGGTGGTGCCGTCCAAGGTAATGGCGCCGGTGCAGTTGTGGGTGAAATCCGGGGAAATCCCCTGCTCCAATGCCGCTGTGGCAGTCACGATTTTAAAGACGCTGCCCACTGCATAGGCGTGAAAAGCCCGGTTGATCAATGGGGCGGTTTCTTCTTCCTTCACTGCTTCTGCCAGGGTATCGGTGGAATAGGTGGGGAAGGAAGCTACTCCCCGCAGCTTTCCGGTGGCTGCTTCCATGACCACCACGGTGCCTTGTTCCAGATAGTTTTCTCCGGCTTCTTCGCAGATCTGTTGGATGGTTTCATCTAAAGTCAGTACTACGCCGGTGGGGTTGTCGATTTTCCCAGTGGCTTCCTGCAGGGATACCCCTCGGCCGAAAGCATCTACCGTAAAGGTCAGGGATAAGCCCTCTTCTTGGGCTGCCAGCAGGGATTCGTAACCCCGCTCCACCCCGGCAGCGCCTTGACCGGAGGAGTCGGTATACCCCACTACGTGCTGGGCTAACTGAGATTCCCCGTAGCGGATGGGAACCTGGTAAATCCAGATATCCGGACTTTCAAAGGTTCCGTCCACCTGGATGACACAGGGCTTTCCTTGTTCCCAAAGCTGTTCCAGTTCTTGGCGGGAAAGTTTTACAGCATGGGATGCCACGGCGGCGAAGTTTTCCTGGCTGGGCATTACGGCGGCCAAGTAGCCGGATTCTGCATTGACCAGCCGATTGCCGTTGCAATCATAAATGGTGCCACGACCCTGGGTCAGCGCCAGGGTGTAGCTGCTTTGACTTTGGGCGGTTTCGGCGTAAAAGGGAGTGGACGCCAACCAAGCGATCCGAAGATACAGCAAGGTAAAGCTCAGCACCAAGCTGCAAAAAATTAAAATTCCCCGCCGTTGAAACCGGCTCAGGACTCCATCACCCGGCCCAAAAAGCCTGCCGCCGTTTCCAATAATTTGGTTTGGGAGAGGTTTACCGGATTTTTTCCCCGATCTGAGAGATACATAATAGCGCCGCAGCAGTCAGAAGAAGAGATAATAGGGTAACAGGCGCTGGCGACCTGATCCACTCCTTCTACCGGGTGGAATTCCTGCTCTTCATCCCCCTGCAAAACACCACGGCGGGCCAACAGCATGTCCATTCCGTGGCTGACCCGGCGATCCAGCAGTTCCCGTTTGGGGAGTCCTGCCACCGCTACCACATGGTCCTTGTCGCAGACCATCACAGGACGGCCGCTGGCTTTGCTCAGCACATCGGCGTACACCCCGGCAAATTCACCCAGTTCTCCCACCGGGGAATATTTTTTAAAGATCACTTCTCCGGCGGCGGAGGTGTAAATTTCCAGTGCGTCGCCTTCTCGGATCCGCAGGGTGCGGCGGATCTCTTTGGGGATCACCACCCGCCCCAGATCGTCAATTCGGCGGACAATTCCCGTAGCCTTCATAGTACCAGTTCGCTCCTTTTCCGGTTTTATTTTGCTGTAGTATTTGAGAAAATCAGACGGTTATACTTGGAAGGAAGTGGGAGGAAAGGAAAGAAAATCCCCCAGCGCCTTTGGCTGGGGGAAAGGAAAAATCAATCCTCTTGGGGAAATAACTCACCGGTTTCGGTGTTGATGATGTAACCGCGGATCACTACGTCTTTGGGCATGAGGGGATGGTGGCGGAGCAGCTCCACCGATTCTTTCACCGAGCATTCCACCGAATCAAAGCCTTTCAGCCAGCTTTCAAAGTCAATGCCGCAGTAGCGCATCATGTCGATGTGATCCTGGGAGACGCCCCGGGCAAGCAGATGCTGGATGATCTTTTGGGCATTCATGCCGGAAACGCCGCAGTCGGTATGGCCGATGACCATCACTTCTTCCACTCCCAGTTCCACAATGCTCACCAGCAGGCTGCGCACAGTGCTGTCAAAGGGACCGGTAATCATGCCGCCGGCATTTTTAATCATCTTCACATCTCCGTTGCGGATGCCCAGTGCGGCGGGAAGCAGCTCTACCAGCCGGGTGTCCATACAGGTGAGAATGGCAATTTTTTTGTTGGGATATTTGCTGGTGGTGTATTTGCGGTATTCCTGGTTTTCCACAAAGGTGCGGTTGTAGGCAAGCATTTCGTCGATCATAGGAACGCTCCTTTTCTTTTTTCTTTCAGCATACCGGAAAAAGGGGAAAAATGCAAGTTTTAGAGGAAAAAGAAAAGGGAAGCCAGATAGACTTCCCTTCAAAGCAGTTTCTTTTTTACAGCACGCCGGCAGCTTTCAGCACTTCTTCCTCACGGCCTTTGACCGAGCTGTTGATGATCTGATCCCGCACCGGCAGCACCATGCCGGGAGAGACGCTGAGTTCGTCAATGCCCATGGCCAGGAACACTTCAGTCAAGCTGGTGTCTGCACCCAGTTCGCCGCAGATGCCGATCCAGCAGCCGTGTTTGTGGGCGTTGTCCGCCGCCATTTTAATCATCCGAAGGATGGCGGGGTGATGAGTGTCGCAGAAGGGCTCCAGTTTGGGATTCTGACGGTCACACGCCAAGGTGTACTGGGTCAGGTCATTGGTGCCCACGCTGAAGAAGTCCACCTCCCGGGCCAGTTCGTCGCTGATGATGACGCTGGCGGGGGTTTCGATCATAATGCCGATTTCCACATCCGGCTTATAGGGAATACCTTCAGCGTTGAGCTCTGCCTTTACAGTTTCCAGCATCTTTTTGATCTGCTGCACTTCGCTGACCGAAATAATCATGGGGAACATAATGGACAAATTGCCGTATACCGAAGCCCGCATCAAGGCCCGCAGCTGGGTTTTGAAGATTTCCGGCCGAGTCAGGCAGATTCGGATGGCCCGGTAGCCCAAAGCGGGGTTTTCTTCTTTGTCCAGCTTGAAGTAGT
>DVGY01000014.1 GCA_018712465.1 Candidatus Egerieicola pullicola
TCAGCAGCGCCAAAATGGCGTAGGTCTCCACCAGGGCGGTCATGGTGATGCCCTTGCCGGCGGCGTCGGGCTGTTTGCCGGTGAGGTGGATGGCGGCTACGGCGGTTTTCCCCTGGGCAATGCCGGAAATCAGCCCGCACAGGCCCATGGGCAGGGCGGCAAAGAAGAACTGCCAGCCCACTGTATCGGAAACGTCCAGGGGACTGCCTCCCAGCAGGCCCAGCCGCACCATAATTAAAATGGCGGTCAAAAAGCCGTAGATGCCCTGGGTGCCGGGCAGAGCTTGCAGCACCAACAGTTTGCCGAACAACTCCGGCTTCTGGGAGGTGACCCCCGCCGCGGCTTTGCCTGCCGCCATAACGCCGATGGCCGAGCCGCAGCCCGCCAAAGCAGCGCAGAGCGCTGCGCCGAAAATTGCAATCGCCAGTCCTGTCATCTTAATTTCCTCCGTCCTTTTTCAATCGAAGATAGTGGGGATCAATGGCAAAGGGCCGGAATAGGGTTCCGCCCCCCTCATAGAATTTCCCGTAAAACTCAATATATTGCAGCCGGCAGTCGTGGACATAGGCGCTGAGCAGGCTCAAGGCCAGATTGAACACATGGCCCGCCGCGTAAATCAAAAGGGACAAGATCCAGCCCATCACCGAGCCCTGGATCATCCCCGCCAGCATATTCATCACCATGCCCACCACCCCGGTGGCCAGGCTCAGGGCCAAAATCCGGGAATAGGAAAGGATGTCGCTGAGATAGCTGGTGATGCCGTACAGCCCGCTCAGGCCCCCCACCGCCTTGCTTACCAGGCCCTTCCGGTCCCGGCCGGCGGTAAAGAGGATGGTCAGTGCGCCCACTGCGGCCAGCACCATTCCCACCGTTTGGGCAGCGGGAAGGAACAGCAGTCCCAGGCCGGTAATCAGCAAAATCCAGGACAACTGGTCGAAAAGAGCGTCCAGCACCTTGCCGGAACGGATGTTGCGGTAGATTTTCACCCCTAAGCCGGTGAAGATGTGGGCTACCCCCACCAGCAGGGTCAGCAGCAGCATACTCACCGGGTCCTCCATGGGGGAGAACAGCAAAGGATGCCAGGTTTCCCCGAAGTAGCTGCCGAACACCACTCCGCAGAGCATGGTGGTGATGGAGGAGTACAGCATGACATTCATCAGCTTCACCCCTTCTTGTCCCAGCTTCATGAACTTCTTCACCAGCAGGATCAGCACCACCATCATGGCCCCGTAGCCCACGTCCCCCATCATCATGCCGAAGATCAACCAGTACCAGGGGGCCATAATGCCGTTGGGGTCCCCTTCGTGATAGTTGGGGGCGCTGAACATATTGGTGATCCCCTCAAACTGGCGGACCAGCTTGGAGTTTTCCAGCAAGGTGGGGGGCGTTTCCTCCGGCAGAGGTTCCCGAAACTCCAGCCCATAGGGCAGGCCGGTTTGACTTAACAACTGCTGAAGGGTTTTGCGCTTCTTTTTGGGGATCCACCCTTCCAGCAGCACCGTTTCCCGGGTAGCCACGCAGGGAGCGCTTTCCCGCTGGCTCACCGCCCGGTACTGTTCCGTCAACCGGGCGGGAAGGGTGTCGTCCGCCGCCAAACCGGTGAGGGTCTGTTCCAGCCGGTCCAGCTCTTCTTGCAGGGCGGTTTGGCTTTTTCTCAGGGTTTCCAGCTGCTGGGCGGGGGTGCCTTCAAAATAGGGCAGGGTCACCGGTTCCCAGCTTTCCGGCAGGGCGTCCAAGTCCTGTTGCTCCAGCGCCGCCGCCAGCAGATAGCAGTGGGCGCCGGACCGGCTGACGCAGGTATATCCCACCGGCCCCGGCTCCCGGGAAAGGGCTTCCCAGGCGGAAGCGGAAAGGATCCCCAGCCGGAACCGGGTGTAGCCCAATCCCTGTTGCAGCTGGGCATAGGTCAAATCCAAAGCTTCCCAAGGGGCCAACTGGGCGGCTTGCTGGGACTGTTCCTCCAAGCGGCGGCGGTATTGCTGAAGCTGCTGAAGCAGCTGTTCCATTTTGTCCACCGCCTGTTGGTCGGCCTGGTCCACCTGTTGCAGCGCCTGGGCCGATTCCTCCGGCAGTCCGGCCAGCATACCCCGTTTGGGGGCGTAGGGCTTTAACTGCTGCATCAGCCGTTCCATCCGCTGGACCTGTTCCCCTGCCGGGGAGGAGGGAGACTGTCCCCCTTCCGGCTGGGACAGCATCACCAGCCCGGAGGATTGCAGCCGGTCCAGCAGGGCGGCTTTGTCCTCCTTCATACAGGCCAGGGTAACATAATTCATGGCCACAATCATAGGACATTCCTCCTATCCATCCAGGGACTGCTCCAACAGGGCCAGCAGCCTTTTCCGTCCCTGCTCCATCCCCAGTTGGGCCTGCTTTTCCAGCATCCGGCAGGCTTCTTCCCGCTTTGCCCGGGCCTGACCGGCCTGCTGCCGGGCTTGCTCCTGGGCGGCTTGTCGGATGGCCTGGGCCTGCTGTTTGGCTTGTTCTTCCAGCTCCTGGGCCTGCTGCCGGCTTTCCTGCCGGGCGGTCTGGCGAAGGGACTTGGCCTGGGCCAAAGCCTGTTGTTTCTTTTGGGCCGCCTGTTCTTCGGCAGCCTTGATTTCATCCAGAAATTCCATCCCAGTCCTCCTGTGGGTCGATGCAAAATCTTTCGGGATTCTGCCTAAAAATAGTTTGTTTCCTCATTTAAAATTAGCGAATTTGAAATCCTACCCCCATCATAGACCTTTTGTATGCAGGTGTCAATGGGGATTGTTCTCCTTTTTCAAACTTTTTCTGCTTCTTGTTCCAAGCCGGAGGGAGTTTTTCCTTTCTTCCCCAACGCTTCCTTTCTGCGGGAGCGCTTCCCTTTCATGTTGCCCTCTTCCGGCGCAAAAAACCGGCAGTGCATCCAAACACTGCCGGCCTTTCCTTTGATTTTACTTCCCTGGGGTTAGGGGTGGGGTTCGATTTTCTGATTTCCGGTGGACCACACGTGCTGCTCCTTGGCGGCGGCAGGGGTGTTCTGGGCCATCACCCCCACCAGCTTGTGGGGCAGGTATTCCTCTTCCAGGTAGGTCATCTCCTGGGGGGTCAGCTTCAAATCCACCGCTTTGGCGGCGCCTTCGATGTGGTGGAGCTTGGTGGCCCCCACCACCGGGGCGGTAACCTTCTCCAGCAGCCAGGCCAGGGCGATCTCGGTCATGGACACGCCCCGCTGCTGAGCCAGCTGGGCCACCCGCCGGATAATCACCTCATCCTGCCGGGCGGTGGCGTCGTACTTCAGCTTGGCGTAGCTGTCCTCTTCCAGCCGCTTGGAGGTTTCCCCGGGATGCTTGGACAGCCGTCCCCCGGCCAAGGCGCTGTAGGGGGTCATGGCAATGTTGTCCTCGGCGCAGAGCTTGGCCATTTCCCGCTCCTCCTCCCGGAAGATCAGGTTGTAGTGGCCCTGGACCGAGACGAATTTGGCAAATCCCTCCCGTTCTGCCAAGGCGTTGGCTTTGGCCAGCTGATAGGCAAAGCAGTTGGAGATGCCGATGTACCGCACCTTCCCTGCCTGGACCACCTGGTTCAACCCCTCCATCACTTCGTAGAGGGGAGTGGCGTAGTCCCACATATGGTAGATATACAGATCCACATAGTCCAGCCCCAGGTTCCGCAGGCTGGTGTCGATCATCCGCTGGATGTGCTGCTGGCCGGAAACCCCGGCTTGGATTTCCTCCGGGGTGCGGGGGAGAAATTTGGTGGCGATAACCACATCCTCCCGCTTGGCGAACTCCTTCACCGCCCGGCCCAGGTACTGTTCGCTGGTGCCGCTTTGGTAGCCGATGGCGGTGTCAAAAAAGTTCACTCCCAGCTCCAATCCCCGCCGGATGATCTCCCGGGAATGGGCTTCGTCCAGCGTCCAGCTATGCTGGCCGTTTTGGGGGTCTCCAAAGCCCATGCACCCCATGCAGATCCGGGAAACGGTCAAATCCGAGTTGCCCAATTTGGTATATTGCATTGTAATTCCTCCATTCCCATAATGTCCCGTTTCGGGAGAGTTTATGCCAGCCGGTCCGCCCACTGTTTCAGTGCCGTTTGAGACAGGGGGCCGTTGAGCAGTTTTCCTTCCAGCACCACCCCGCCCGGGCAGCTGGAAGCCAGATCCTTGGCGGTGCTGCCCAGTCCGCTGCCCCCGGAGGTGGCAAACAGCACAATGGTTTTCCCAGTAAAGTCACAGCATTCCAAAAAGCTGCGGATAATGGCGGGGGCGGTGTACCACCAGATGGGAAATCCCAGAAAGATCCGGTCATACCCGGCCAGGTCGGCGTGGGTGTCCGCCAGCTTGGGGCGGCAGGCAGGGTCTTTCTGCTCCAGGGAGCTGCGGGAAGAAGGGTTTCGCCAATTCAGGTCCTGCGGGGTGTAGGGCTGGGCGGGGCGGATCTCATAGAGGCCGGCGCCGATGGCCTTTGCCAGCGTTTCCGCCGCCCGCTTGGTGGTGCCGCCGGCAGAGAAAAATGCAACTAAGGTTTGTTTCATCTGTTTTTGCTCCTTTCCACACAAATTCCGGTTTCCTTTGCTGATTCCATTATAAAACGAAAAAAGTGCAATGTCTAATACCTATCTTTTATTGTTTCAAATTCATTTTTTCTATGGTTCTTCCCTTTCTCTCCCCTGCTCCGGCAAACGCCGCCGCCGTTCACAAGTCCGTTACACGTTGGGACAAGAATCGTGCTATGATAGGGATGTTTTCCCGGCGGCCGCCAAATTTGGAAAGGAAAGGGATCCCCGCCGCCGGTTTTTTGCCGCTGCAGCCTGGATTTGCCTGGGGGGTTGGGTTGCATTGTGTGGAGTATTCTAGTATAATAAGTTGTAATCTGCCGAGGGATGGACACGGCAGTGTCCGCAAGGAAAGGAATTATAGTATGAGTGAAGCAATCAAGCCCGGCCAAAAACTGTTCCCGGTATTGGCCATGCGGGGCATTGTGATGTTTGAAGGATCTCTGGCCCACTTCGACGTGGGACGGGAAAAGAGTCTGCTAGCGCTGGACTACGCCATGCAGCACGGCCGGCGGATCCTGCTGGTGACCCAGCGGGACATTATGACCGAAAACCCCACCACCGATCAACTTTATCAATACGGCGTCCTGGCAGAAATCAAGCAGATGTTCAAAACTCAGGACGGCATCTCCCGGGTGCTGGTGGAATGTCTTCAGCGGATCAAATTAGGAAAAAACCGGGCGGAAGAGCCCTTTTTGCAGGCCAACTACCGCTCCGCCCCCATTCACCCCAGCGAAGTGGAGCAGGAGCGAATGGAGGCCGCCATCCGGCTGGTGAAGTCCCTGTTTGAGGACTACGCCCAAAATGTACCCAAGATGAACGAAGACGTGCTGATCCGGGTGATGGAGGAGCAGGATCCCCACCAGCTGTTCTGCCTCATCGGACAGAACACCATGCTCTCCTACGAGCAGAAACAGGAACTGCTGGAGCAGGACACCGACTACCTGCGTTTGCAGCGTCTGGCCGCCATTCTGGACCACGAAACCAACGTAATGGTCATCGAGCAGGACCTGTTCGACACCGTCCGGGAAAACCTGGACCGGAACCAGCGGGAATACGTCCTAAGGGAACAGATGAAGGCCATCCAGCAGCAGCTGGGAGAGGACGGCTACGGCTCCGACCAGGAGGAGCTGGACGAGCTGCAAAAGCAGATCAAGGCCATCCAGAACATCTCGGACCAGAGCCGGGAGAAGCTGCTCAAGGAATGGGGCAAGCTGAGCAAAATGCCGGCCATGTCCCAGGAAGCGGGGGTGATCCGGGGGTACCTGGAAACGGTGCTGGAACTGCCCTGGGACGCCTCCACCCAGGACAACGTGGATTTAAAGCAGGCCAAAAAGATTTTAAACCAGGACCACTACGGCCTGGAAAAGGTGAAGGACCGGATTTTGGAAAGCCTGGCGGTGCGGCAGTTAAAGCCGGGCAACCAGGGACAGATTCTCTGTCTGGTGGGCCCTCCGGGGGTGGGCAAAACCAGCATCGGCAAATCCATCGCCCGGGCTATGGGCCGGACCTACGTGCGGCTGAGCTTAGGCGGCGTCAAGGATGAAAGCGACATCCGGGGCCACCGGAAAACCTATGTGGGGGCTATGCCGGGGCGGATCATCAACGCCTTAATCCAGGCCAAGGTAAACAACCCCTTAATCCTGTTGGACGAGATCGACAAAATGGCCAACGATTTCCGGGGCGACCCTGCCTCCGCCATGCTGGAAGTGCTGGACGGGGAGCAGAACAACACCTTCCGGGACCACTACATCGAACTGCCCTTTGATTTGAGCAAGGTGCTGTTCATCACCACCGCCAACGACCTGTCCACCGTCTCCCCGCCGCTGCTGGACCGGATGGACGTCATCGAGCTGTCCAGCTACACCCGGGAGGAAAAGTTCCACATCGCCAAGGAATACCTGGTGAAAAAGCAGATGGAAAAGCACGGCCTCACCGGCAAGGACGTCTCCTTCACCCCGGCGGGGCTGTACACCCTCATCGACCGGTACACCCGGGAAGCGGGGGTTCGGACCCTGGAACGGCGGATCGGGGACATCTGCCGGAAGGTGGCGTTGGAAAAGGTCACCGAAGGGGAAGAATTTTCCAAAAAGACGGTGGGGGGCAAGCGGATGGAAAAGTACCTGGGGCCGAAAAAGTTCCGGGTGTCCTCCATCCCCAAAACCGACCAGATCGGCTTAGTCACCGGCCTGGCCTGGACCAGTGTGGGAGGCGAAACCCTGGAAATCGAGGTGAGCTGCGTGGACGGCACCGGCAAGGTGGAGATCACCGGCAACCTGGGCTCCGTTATGACCGAATCTGCCAAGCTGGCGGTGACCTATGTGCGGAGCATTGCCGACCGCTACCACATCCCCAAGGACTTTTACAAAACCAAGGACATCCACATCCACGCCCCGGAAGGGGCGGTGCCCAAGGACGGTCCCAGCGCCGGGGTGACCATGACCACCGCCTTAGTCAGCGCCCTGGCCAAAATTCCGGTGCGCCGCACCGTGGCCATGACGGGAGAGATTTCCCTGCGGGGCCGGGTGCTGCCCATCGGCGGACTGAAGGAAAAGAGCATCGCCGCCTACCGGGCGGGGGTGAAAACGGTGTTAATCCCGGCGGAAAACCTGCCGGATTTGGAGGAAATCGACCCCTCGGTGCGCAAGGGCATGGAATTTCTGCCCATGGAAACCATCGACCAGGTGCTGGAACAAGCCTTAGTGCTGCCGGAAAAGCCGGAAACCCACCGGTCCATGGACCCATCGGTGGTGCTGGTGAAAAACCCGGTTCCCGCCGAAAACGCCACCATGCAACAGTAACGCAAAGGAGAAGTTTATGCCACTGCCCTATCAACAAGCCGCCTACCTGAAAAGCTACGGCCTGGCCCGTCAGCTTCCCCACAGCGACGTGCCGGAAATTGCCTTTGCCGGGCGTTCCAACGTGGGAAAATCCTCCCTGCTCAACAAGCTGTTCGGCCGGAAAAACCTGGCCCGGGTCAGCTCCATGCCGGGAAAGACGGTAACCATCAACTTTTACCAGGTGGGGCCGGTGCATTTTGTGGACCTGCCGGGGTACGGCTACGCCAAGGTGGCCAAAACCGAAAAGGACCGGTGGAGCGAACTGATGGAGCACTACTTCACCAGCGACCGTCCGGTGGAGCTGGTGGTGCAGCTTATCGACCTGCGCCATCCCCCCACCAAGCAGGATTTACAGATGGTGAACATGCTCATCGACCACGGGTTCCCCTTTGTGGTGGCCCTGACCAAGGCGGACAAGTTAAACGTCACCCAGCGCAAACAGCGTTTGGAGGCATTGCAGCAGGAACTGCCCTGCGCCGACCAGATCCAGATGGTGGTCACCTCCACCCTCACCGGGGAGGGGATGGACACCCTGCGGGGACTGATCGACTCCCTCTTTGAAGAGGAAGGGCAGTAACAGGAGAGTATAGAAACAGGAAAGGAAGTACCAGGATGTTTGTATCAAAGGATTTGGCTGTCAACGAAAAGGGACACCTGACCATCGGCGGAGTGGACACCGTAGATCTGGCAAAGGAGTACGGCACCCCCCTCTACGTCATGGACGAAGATTATATTCGCCAAAACATGGCCCTGTTCCGGGACAGCATTGAAAAATATTACGGGGGCAACGGCTTAGTCTGCTACGCCTCCAAGGCCTTCGCCTGCAAGGAAATGTACCGGATCGCCAAGGACGAAAACATCGGGGTGGACATTGTGTCCATCGGGGAGCTGTACACCGCCATGCAGGTGGACTTCCCCGCCGATAAAATCTGCTACCACGGCAACAACAAAACCCGCAAAGAAATCACCATGGCCCTGGAATACGGGGTGGAAAAGCTGGTGGTGGACAACCTGATGGAGCTGGACCTGGTGAATGAAATCGCCGGAGAGCTGGGCAAACCCGCCAAGATTTTGCTGCGGCTCACCCCCGGCATCGACGCCCACACCCACGACTTTATCAAAACCGGCAAGATCGACTCCAAGTTCGGTCTGACCATCCAACTGGGAGACGCCATGGAGGGGGTCAAGAAAGCCATTGCCCTGCCCAACATTGAGCTGCTGGGCTTCCACTGCCACATCGGCAGCCAGATTCTGGACATCTCCCCCTTTGCCCACGCGGCAGAGGTGGTGCTGGACTTCATCGCCCAGGTGAAGAAGGAGTGCGGCTGCGAAGTGTCCATCCTGAATCTGGGCGGCGGCTTTGGCATCCACTACACCTTGGAGGACGACCCCGATCCCTACGACGCCTACATGGAGCAGGTGAGCCAGACGGTCAAGGCCAAGACGGAAGAACTGGGCCTGAAGCTGCCCTACATCATCATTGAGCCCGGCCGGTCCATTGTGGGCCCTGCGGGCATCACCCTCCACACCGTAGGCGGCATCAAGAACATCCCGGGCTACCGGAAGTACGTCAGTGTGGACGGGGGCATGACCGACAACATCCGCTACGCCCTGTACGGCAGCAAGTACGACTTTTTGCTGGCCAACAAGGCAGACCAGCCCAAGGACGATGTAGTGACCATTGCAGGACGGTGCTGCGAAAGCGGCGACCTGCTGGGCGAAGGGGTCCAGCTCCAAACCGCTGAGGTGGGGGACATCCTCTGCACCTGCGCCACCGGAGCCTACAACTACACCATGAGCAGCAACTACAACCGGGTCTGCACCCCGGGAGTGGTGTTCGTCAAGGGCGGCGAAAGCCGGGTGGTCATTAAGGCCCAGACCTTGGAAGACTTGGTGCGAAACGATATTTAAAAGAGAAAG
Organism: Candidatus Egerieicola pullicola; assembly: GCA_018712465.1. GTDB lineage: Bacteria > Bacillota > Clostridia > Oscillospirales > Ruminococcaceae > Egerieicola > Egerieicola pullicola. The sequence continues at coordinate 9,279 of DVGY01000014.1, forward strand.
GCAAAATAATGCCCCCGGTTCAGCCGGGGGTTCTGTTTTTTGACCCATAATCGAAAAAAGGGCCGGCTCCAAAGAGTCAGCCCCAATTTTACGATATTTTTCCAAAGGGAAGCCGTTACACCCATCCGCAGAGGATGCCCAGGGTATGTACCAAAAAAGCCACAATCCAGGCCACCACGCATTGGGTGACGCAGACGCCTGCCGCCCATTTACCGCCCAGCTCCCGGCGCACCGAAGTAATGGCCGCCACGCAGGGGGTGTACAGCAGGGTGAAGGTCAAAAACACAATGGCGGTGAAGGGGGTGAAGAGATGGCTCAATGCGGCGGTGCTTCCTCCCAGCAGCACCGTCAGGGTGCTGACCACGTTTTCCTTGGCGGCAAACCCGCTGATGAGTGCGGTGGACACCATCCAGCTTCCCAGTCCCAGGGGAGCAAAGATGGGGGCGATCCAGCCGCCGATCATGGCCAGCAGGCTGTCCCCCTGGTCGGTGACCACGTTGAACTGGTAGTCAAAGGTCTGCAAGAACCAGATAATCACCGTGGCCACAAAGATAATGGTGAAGGCCCGGGTGACGAAGTCCTTGGCTTTGTCGTAGATCAGCCGTCCCACGCTTTTGGCGCTGGGGAACCGGTAATTGGGCAGCTCCATGACAAAGGGAATGGGTTCTCCCTGAAAGGCGGTTTTCTTTAACAGCAGGGCAAACAGCACCCCGATCACTATGCCTCCCAGGTACAGGCCGATCATCACCAGCGCCCCGTAGTCCGGGAAAAAGGCGGCGGTAAACAGGGCGTAGATGGGAAGTTTCGCCGAGCAGCTCATAAAGGGGGTGAGGAGGATGGTCATTTTCCGGTCTCGCTGGGAGGACAATGTCCGGGTGGCCATAATGGCGGGCACCGAACAGCCGAAGCCGATGAGCATGGGGACGATGCTTCGCCCGGACAGGCCGATCTTTCTTAACAGCTTATCCATGACGAAGGCCACCCGGGCCATGTAGCCGGTGTCCTCCAGCACCGACAGGAAGAAGAACAGCACCACAATAATGGGCAGAAAGCTGAGCACGGTGCCCACCCCGGCAAAGATGCCGTCGATGACCAGGGAGTGGACCACCTGGTTGACCCCCCAGAGGGTCAAGGCCCCGTCCACCTGGTCGGTGAGCCAGCCAATGCCCATGTCCAGCAAATCGGACAGGAAGGAGCCGATCAGGCCGAAGGTCAGGTAGAACACCAGGCCCATAATCAGCACAAACACCGGGATGGCGGTCCATTTGCCGGTGAGGATCTGATCCAGCTTCCGGCTGCGGGTGTGAGCCTTGCTTTCCTGGGGCTTCACCACCGTCTGGGCGCAGACCTTTTCGATGAAGGCGTAGCGCATATCCGCCATGGCGGCCTGCCGGTCCTTGCCGGATTCATGTTCCATCTGGACAATCATGTGCTCCAGCATATCCTGTTCGTTTTGGTCCAGGTGAAGCTGCTCCAAAATCATCTGGTCGTTTTCCACGATTTTGGCGGCGGCAAACTGCACCGGGATGTGGTACTTTTTGGCGTGGTCCTGAATCAAGTGCCGCACCGCATGGAGACAGCGGTGCACTGCCCCGCCGTCGGCGCCGTTTTCGTCGCAGAAGTCCATCCGGCCGGGACGTTCCCGATACCGGGCCACGTGAATGGCGTGCTCCACCAGCTCTTCAATGCCCTCTTTTTTGGCGGCGGAGATGGGCACCACCGGAATCCCCAGAATCTCCTCCATCCGGTTCACCAGCACGGTGCCCCCGTTTTCCCGCACCTCATCCATCATATTTAAGGCCAGCACCATGGGAATGTTCAGCTCCATCAGCTGCATGGTCAAATACAGGTTTCGTTCCATATTGGTGGCGTCCACAATGTTGATGATGCCTTTGGGCCGGTTTTGCAAAAAGAAATTCCGAGTGACGATCTCCTCGTCGCTGTAAGGGGACATGGAGTAGATGCCGGGCAGGTCGGTAATCACGGTATCGGGATGGCCGATGATGCTGCCGTCCTTCCGGTCCACCGTCACCCCAGGGAAGTTGCCCACGTGCTGGTTGGAGCCGGTGAGCTGGTTAAACAGGGTGGTTTTGCCGCAGTTCTGGTTTCCGGCCAGACCGAAGGTAATGGTCTCCCCTTCCGGAATCTGCGCTCCCTTGACCTTCACATGGTAGATGCCCATTTCCCCGGTATGGGGGTGGGCCACCTCCTTGGCCTTTTGGATCACCGGTTTGGGCTGGTGAGACGGATGGGTGTCCCGCAACAGAATATAGGAAGCGTCCTCTTTGCGGAGGGTGAGCTCGTACCCCCGCACCCGCAGCTCCAGGGGGTCCCCCATGGGAGCGGTTTTGATTAAGGTCACTTCGGTGCCGGGGGTAAGCCCCATGTCTAAAATATGTTTTCGCAGGGGGATTTCTTTGCACTGCACCTGTTCGATGTAGCCTTCCATCCCCACTTTCAAGTCTGCCAATGTTGTCATGGTCGTTCCTCCCACTTTGGTTTTGCTGCAATTTGCAGCAATCTACCACCTTATTTTATACCACGTTTTTCCCAACATTTCAACCAAAAGCCCTATTTCGGACAGAATTGCCAAGGAAGCACTCTGGAAGGAGAAAAAACGCCCCTGCCAACAAGCAAGGGCGCCTTTCCATCCAATGGACGAAGCCGCTGGTTTTATTGTTCTTTTCGTCTGAGATAGATCCACCGGCCGGTCAATCCGGCAAACAGCGCCAGGGAAATGGCGGCGCAGCTCACCGCAACCCAAGGCTGGGCGGTGTCGCCGGTCTGGACCGGAGCCGCAGTTTCCACCTGAGCCCCAACCTGGGGATCCACCGGAGTGGTCACGTCGGTGTCAGTGGGGGTGGTGACGCCGGTGGTGGGAGCATCGGCGCCGGGGGTTTGGGTGTCCTCTCCGCCGGGAGTGGTGGTGCCGGGATCCTGGGTGTCCTCAAAGGTGTAGCTGGTGACATCCAGCATGGAAGCGTAGAGGTCGTCGTACTCATTGTCGTACTCGCTGCCGTCGGTGAGGTAGATGCTTTCATAACCGTCCCGGTACAGGGCAGCCAGATGGTCGTACATCATGGAGAACAGCCGGGGGTTGAAGTTGGAGATGGAGAAGCCGGTGCCGGTCAGGTCCATATCCGCCACTTCCAATCCTTCCGGGCTGGTGCCCCGGTCCTCATATCCTTCCGATGCGGAACCGGTGCCGTTGAGATCAATGGCAGAGCCGGTGACCGGGTCAAAGGACATGCCGTTTTGGTGATACTTGGTGATAATCAGGCTGGTGCTGGCAAAGACGCCGCCGCTCCAGGTGCCGGTGGCTTCATCATAGGTGCCGTCGCCGCCCAGCAGGTTGCAGGTGATGGAGGCCATGCCGTCCCGGTCGGTGTAGGAACCAATCCGAGTCTCCCGGTACCAGGGGTTGCCGGTGGTGGCAGTGGGATGGATAAAGATGGTGCAGCCCTGTGCCGCATAGTACCGGCCCAGTTCGGGATAGAAGTGGCCGTCCCGGCAGATGTCGATGCCGATCTTGCCCCACTGAGTGTCCAGCATATAGCCGTCGTAACCGTCGTAGTCGGTGGTGCTGGTGCCGGTGGCGGAATCGTACCGGAAGTAACCGGGCACCGACCACTGGTCCTCCACCCCGGCCCGATGGTTCTTCTGGTAGGAATCAATGGTGCCGTCGGGTTTCATAATAGCGGCGGAGTTGTACACCTTTTCCACCCCGTCTTCGTACATATGGATGATATTGCCGTTTTCATCGGTGGCATATTGTGTCATACCCAGGATGATGTACATATCGTACTGCTGAGCCAGTTGGCTGAGGGTGTTGGTGGTGGGGCCGGGAATGGTTTCCGCCGTGATGACCTGCATGGCCCGGTCGTCGTTTTCAAAGGAATCGGTGGCGGGATCCTGATACTCATAGCCGGTAAGGGTGGTTTCCGGGAACACCAGAATGTCCACATCCTGGGCGGCCGCCTCTTCCACATAATCGGTGATCTGTTCCATGGTGGCATCTTTGTCGCCCCAAACGCCTACCATATTCACCACCGCGGCCCGGGGGCCGTCGGAAACGGTGCTGGAGTAGCTCAGGCTGGCTCCGGCTTCCTGTTCATCCGCCAGATTGCCGTAGAGCTGGGCGTACCATTCCGGGGCAAAGTCCTGGTTGGTGCAGGTGCTGCCGGTGGAAGCTTTCACCTCCGCCACATTGGTCAGCAGCCCTTCCTGGCCGGTGAGGATGTCCGCATCCTGGTTCATGGTGCCGTCACAGTAGCTGTCCCCATAGTTGGCGCCGGCATAGTAGTTGGGGCCGCTGAACCCGGCATTCATAATAATGGAGCCGCCGGGGAAGTTGTAGTTGCCATTGGGGCCGTCTTCCCCTACCAGGTTGGCGCTGAGCACGGTGTAGCCGTCCCGGGAAGCGTTGCTTTCCAGCCGGTTTTTGTAGTACCATTCCCAACCCTGGTCGTCCGCCGTGCCGTCTCCGTCCACGTCACGGTAGCTGCGGGAGGTGGCGGTGGGGTTCAGCAGCAGGTTGGCCCCTTGGGCGGCGTAGTACCGGCCCAGTTCCGGGGTGGCGTAGGTGTCATAGCAGATGCTCAAGCCGATAAGGCCGTATTCCCCGGCGTCGATCAGCACCGGCGTGGTGCCGGGGGTGCACCAGCTTCCCTCTACCGGAGTGATCTTCTGGTAGGTGTACACTGTGCCGTCGGGGGTGCAGGCAAAGGTGGAGTTGTAGGCGTGCTCACTGTCTCCCTCAATGGTTTCGGTGGCGCCGTAGAAGATGTACATATCGTACTCCATGGCCTTTGCTTCGATGGTTTTGGCGGTGGGGCCGTCCACCGGTTCCGCACTTTCCACCGCCCACCGGTAGATTTCAGAATCCGGGTCGCTGGACGAGCAGTACCCGGTGACGCACATCTCCGGGAACAGCAGGATCTTCACGCCCTGTTCATGGGCCTGTTCGATGTAATCCAGCATACTGGCCACGTTGGCCTCTTTATCTCCCCAAACCGGGGCAAAGTTTACCACGCCCAGCTCCCCAGGGGCAAAGGTGTGGCTGACATAGGGCTGTTCCAGCCGTTCCAGGCGGCTGAACTGGGTGGTCAAGGTGGTTTCGGCAGAGACGCCGGCGCCGGTTGCAGCCACACCGGTCACCGTCATCACGGCTGCCACGGCCACCGCCAAAAGGCGCTTTTTCGTTCCGATCAACAATACTCTCACTCCTTCAACAAGTTCCCGCTTGGTTGGGGGCGGGTCCCCGTTTTGCTGTCCTCCTTCTTGTTTTTCTCGCAAAAAAAGAAGCCCTGCCAGATTCGGCAGGACCTCTTTGTCCTTGGTATGAGTGCAGTATACAAAGCCCTCCGGTATTTGTCAATGGCGCAGCCCCAGTTTCTTGTTTTTTCCGTTTTCCCACGGATTTTACAAAAAGATCACAACTGTTTTTCGGGGGGAACTTTTGGTTGTTTTTTTCTGGATTTTTGCAAAAAACGAAATCAAGCTGGAAAAATCCATTACAAAGCGGCGTTCCCCGGAGGGAAAAACCTTATGCTCCCTGCTCTGCCAAAGCTTCCTTCAGGGCTTTGGAAAGCTGATCGGGACAGGAAGTGCCCCGTCCGTTGCAGTCCACCCCGGAAAGCAGGTGGATGACTTCCTGGGCCGGATGTCCCACACAAAGCCGGGCTACCCCCTGGGTATTGCCGTTGCAGCCGCCCAGAAACTGTACTTTTTGAATGATGCCCTGCTCGTCCAGTTCCACGGTGATTTGACGGGAGCAGGTCCCTTTGGTGCGATAGGTATAGGTCATGGTGCATTCCTCCCAAACAAAAACGGCCCGACCCACCGGTCAAGCCGCTTGACATTTCCAATGATTAGCCAATCATGCTGGCAACTTCGTCGGCAAAGTTGTCTTCCCGCTTTTCCAGGCCTTCGCCCTTTTCAAAGCGCACAAAGCTGACCATCTTGATGGTGCCGCCCAATTTCTTGGCGCAGTCTTCCACATACTTGCCTACGCTCACCTTGTCGTCCTTGATGAAGGGCTGTTCGGAGAGGCAGACTTCCTTGTAGAACTTGTTGATCCGTCCCATCACCATCTTTTCGGCGATGTTCTGGGGCTTGCCTTCGTTCATGGCCTGGGCAGTGAGGATTTCCTTTTCCTTCGCCACCACGTCTTCCGGCACGTCTTCCTTGTTCATATACTGAGCCGCTGCCGCAGCGATCTGCATGGCAACGTCCTTGCCGCATTCCACAAAGCCTTCGGTGTCGGCCAGGTCGGTGTCAAACTGCACCAGCACGCCGATCTTGCCGCCGCCGTGAACGTAGCTGACGCAGTCCCCTTCCAGACGGGCAAACCGGCGGATCTTCATGTTTTCGCCGATGACCAGAATCAGGTCTTTCAAGGTGGCGTCTACGGTGGCGTCGGTGCCGTCGTAGTTCATGTTCATCAGAGCGTCCACATCGGCGGGGTTCTGTTCCAGAATGGTCTTGGCCACGCCATTGACGAAGTTCTGGAATTTTTCATTTTTCGCTACAAAGTCGGTTTCGGCGTTGACTTCCAGCAGCACGCCAACCTTCTTTTCCCGGTCCACAATGGCGGTAACCATGCCTTCTGCGGCAATCCGGCCTGCCTTTTTAGCAGCCACCGCCAAACCCTTTTCCCGGAGCACTTCAATTGCCTTTTCCATATCGCCGTCGGCGGCAACCAGGGCCTTTTTGCAGTCCATCATGCCTACGCCGGTGCGGTCCCGGAGTTCCTTTACATCTTTTGCAGTAAAACCAGCCATACTCATATCCTCCTGTGTTACATTTTGCCAACTGGAATAAACAGCCCGATCCGGCAAATGGGGATAGGGCTGTCCAGATGGAGAAATTACGCTTCTGCGCTCTCCTGAGCTGCTTCTTCGGCGGGAGCTTCCTCTTCGCCAGCTTCTTCCAGGGTATCCTGGCCCTGCTTGGCTTCCAGCACGGCGTTGGCCATGGTGCCGGCCAGCAGTTTCACGGCGCGGATGGCGTCGTCGTTGCCGGGGATCACGTAGTCCACTTCATCGGGATCGCAGTTGGTGTCCACGATAGCCACGATCGGGATGCCCAGGTTGCGGGCTTCCGCCACGGCGATGTGTTCCTTGCGAGGGTCCACGATGAACAGAGCGGCGGGGAGCTGCTTCATGTTCTTAATGCCGCCCATGAACTTTTCCAGCTTTTCGATTTCCAACTGCAGCTTCACCACTTCCTTCTTGGGGAGCAGGTCGAAGGTACCGTCGGCTTCCATCTTCCGCAGCTGTTCCAGGCGCTTGATGCGCTGTTTGATGGTTTTGAAGTTGGTGAGCATACCGCCCAGCCAACGCACGTTGACGTAGTGCATACCGCAGCGGGTTGCTTCGTCACGAATGGAATCGCTTGCCTGCTTCTTGGTGCCCACGAACAGGATTTCACCGCCGTCGGCCACGGTGTCGCGGACGAAGTTGTAAGCTTCCTCCAGCTTTTTCACCGTCTTCTGCAGGTCGATGATATAGATGCCGTTGCGTTCGGTGAAGATATACTCCGCCATTTTGGGGTTCCACCGACGGGTCTGGTGACCAAAGTGAACGCCGGCTTCCAGAAGCTGTTTCATAGATACGACTGCCATTGATAAGTTCCTCCTAAAAATTTGGTTCATTCCTCTACCCGTAGACGGGGCTTCGCCAAAGGCGCACCGGGCCCCGCCGGTGACAGGGTATGCGTAATGCTAGGGTATTATAGCACAATTTTCCCCCGGATGCAAGCATTTTTTTCCGGGGGGCTTTTCCTTTCCTCCTTCCGGCTCCTCCCACCTGCAATTTGCTGTTTTCTTTTGCCAAAACATCTTGGAAACAGCCTTTTCTGCCGTTCCCTCTTCCTCTTCTTTGTGATCCGGTAAAAAATGTCAAAAAGGGCATATTATCCAAATATAGAGCCACATTTTTCCTTTCTTTTAGGCAATTTGTGCTTGATTTTCCTCTCCTTTCATGTTATGATAAAAACACAATTCCAAAGCTCCAAACTTGTTATAATTAGGTCTGCTGCCGTCGGAAATTCGGTGGACAAGCTGCCTGATATAATTTGCGAAGCATGGGTTGTGAAAATCCTATGGTATCTCTATCCTGGGCCTGGGATGCGGCTGAAATTGCGGGCTGCGCCGGGTCCAAGGCAGAGAAGCAGGCAACTGCCTGCAAAATAAATTGGTCGTTCCAAAAACGGAAGGCCAAATACTCTCTTATAAGGAGGAGAATCCATGAAACACAGAGCAAAACGCATCATCAGCATCCTTTGCGCTCTGGCAATGTGTGGGGCCATGGTGCCTGCGGTAACGGCATTTGCGCAGCCGTCCGCATCTTCCGCCGCCGAAACGGTGGAAGCAGCCCAGGTGGAAACCCTTCAGCCCGGGTCTTCCACCCTGACTGCCGGCGCACAGGCAGTGCTGCAAGGAACCGTATCGGAAGAAGGCGGAGACAGTTGGCGTGCTTCTGCCGACGGCGGGTACGATGCCGACGGCATCCAGATCCTGTCCGGCAGCGACACCAACGCCGTCACCATCCAGGTGACCAAGGCTGGTATTTATAATGTACGCCACACCTGGAACACCGGACTGTCCTGGCCTATGTCCACCGATTCCGAAAACTTCCGGATTACGGTGAGCGCAGAGCAGGTGACGGTGGGCGAATTGGAGTTCTACACCAACATCCAGGGCGTTCCCTATGAAAACGGACAAGCAGTTCCCACCACCCTCCACTACACCCTGCACTATCGGGGCACTGCCGCCCCCACCAGCAGCGGAAACTTTGACAGCTACTTTGCTCCCATTGCCTTTACGGCAACGGTAGATCAGGTTGGAACCGACATTTCTATCCTGCCTGCCCAAGACCAAGCCGGCAAGGTGCTGATCCAGGGTTACTACCGCTTGGACTACGACACCACCGGCAATCCTGCCTACTGGGATGCGGCGGCCATCCACAAGGATGAAGCCGTTTACCTGGAAGTCACCGATGACAACGCCATCCGCTTCGTCACCTCCGGCGGCAAGCCCTACACCAACGACGACGCCGGCATGGTGGAATCCATCCTGGCAGCGGACACCTGCGTTTTGACCTTTGACGCCGGGGAAGGCACCGCTGTGACCACTGCTCTGAGCCAGCAGAACCAGGAGTTTGTGCTCCCCACCTCCACCCGGGAAGGGTATGAGCTGGGCGGCTGGACCGCAGATGTGGACGGCAAAACCTACCAAGCCGGAAAAGCCTACACCGTAACAGGCGACACCGCCTTTACCGCTTACTGGACCGTCAAGGGTCCCGACACCGATCCGGTGGATCCCACCCCGGGAGAAGAAGATGGGGTGAGCGTGGATAAAACCGCCACCGATTTGGTGAACGATGAAACCAACGTCACCCTCACCGTGGGCGGCCAGCAGCAAAGCACCGTTTCCGACGTAGTCTTTGTTCTGGACAAATCCGCCAGCCTGGACATCCGTCAGGAAGCCATGAATATGCTGGACGAACTGAAAGCCCAGGCAGAGGAAGGCAACCTCATCAAGGTTGGCGTGGTGAACTTTGAAAGCGGCGTTCTGGAAAGCATGCCTCTCACCCCCCTCACCGAGGAAAACCTGGACACCATCCGCAATTCGGTGGAATACATCAACCCCGAATCCAGCGGCACCAACATCTACGCCGGTCTGGCGGCTGGGGAAGCCATGCTGGACGCCGATACGGCGGTAGCA
>DVGY01000131.1 GCA_018712465.1 Candidatus Egerieicola pullicola
CCGGTAAAGTGGAGGTTGATGTCCTCCATGGGGACCACCTGGGAGTACCCGCCGCCGGCGGCGCCTCCCTTAATGCCGAACACCGGGCCCAGGCTGGGTTCCCGGAGCGCCAGCACCGTCTTTTTGCCCAAACGGTTCATGGCCTGGGCCAAGCCCACCGACACGGTGGTTTTCCCTTCCCCGGCGGGGGTGGGATTAACGGCGGTGACCAGGATCAATTTGCCTTCCGGCCGGTCCTGAAGGCGCTGTTCCAGCTCTTTGGAGAGTTTGGCTTTATAATGCCCATAAAAAATCAATTCTTCCGGCTGAATCCCTAATTCTGCCCCGATTTCCTGAATGGGGCGCATGGTTGCTTCCTGTGCGATTTGAATATCCGATTTCAAAGGACTCGCTTCCTTTCTCATAAAATAGCGCAAATACCAAGATACTTTCCGTCGAATCCACGGAAATGATTGCCCTAATTATAGCATATCTCTGAAAATGTGGAAAGCCCCTTGCAATGATTTATGAAAAACACTATAATAGGAGTAGCGATTGTTCGCAAAAACTGTAAGAGCCGCCAGCGAAAGAGACCTTCCTGGCTCTTTCAAAGGAGTATTTCTATGGAACAGTACACCTCCCACTCCCTGGAGGAAACCCTTTCCATCGCCCGGGAGGTGGGAAAATCCCTGCCCCCATCCACGGTGGTGGCTTATCTGGGCGGACTGGGAATGGGCAAAACGGCCTTTACCGCCGGTTTAGCCCAAGGGATGGGCATTGAAGATTCGGTGTCCAGCCCCACCTTTGCTTTGGTGAATGTCTACTACGGACATCCCACCGATCTGGTGCACTTTGATATGTACCGCATCAGCTCCCCCGACGATCTGGAAGCCACCGGCTTTTTTGATTATCTGGACACCAACGCAGTTCTGGCGGTGGAGTGGAGTGAAAACATCCTCTCGGCGCTGCCGGAAAATTGCCTTTTTGTCCATTTGGCGCCGGGCAAGGACTCGGACCAGCGGGTCATCACCCTCTGTCACGGCAGCAAGGAGCTGAACGAATTTTTCAGTTCCCTTCCAGGATACTCCAATTCGGCATCCAACACAATCACAAATTTCTGAAATAAATAAGGCTATTGTATGAAGATTCTTGCCATCGACACCTCCGCCAAGGCAGCCAGCGCCGCTTTGCTGGAGGGCGAAAAGCTGCTGGGGGAATTTTATACCCACAGCGGCCTCACCCATTCCCAAACCCTGATGCCCATGGTGGAGCAGCTGTTGAGCTGCTGCCAGGTCACCCTGCCCCAAATCGATGTCATGGCCCTTTCCGCCGGGCCCGGTTCCTTTACCGGGCTGCGCATCGGCATGGCGGCCATCAAGGGAATGGCCTTCCCTCAAAACACCCCCTGCGTCAAGGTGTCCACCTTGGAAGGGCTTTGCTACAATCTCCCGGAATTTTCCGGTCTGCTCTGTCCCGTGATGGACGCCCGGTGCGGACAGGTGTACAACGCCCTGTTTCAATGGAAGGAAGGCAGTCTAAACCGCCTGACCCCAGACCGGGCCATTACCATCCCGGAACTGGAAGAGGAGCTGAAATCCTGCTCCCAGCCTATTTTGCTGCTGGGCGACGGCAGCCCTCTGTGCTATCAATCTATGCAACTCCATCAGCTTTCCCTGGCAGGTGCAGCCAACCGCTATCAGCGGGCCTCCGGTGTGGGGCTGTGCGCCTATCAAGCCGCCCTGCGGGGCGAGACCCTTCCCCCGGACCAGCTTCGCCCGGATTATCTCCGGCTGCCTCAAGCTCAGCGGGAACTGATGATGAAAAAAAATCTGGAATTTAACGGAGGTAACCCATTATGATTGCTGTTTGCTGCGACCACGGCGGCCTTTCCTTAAAGCAGGAAGTGCTGCGCCATCTGGAAGAAAAAGGATTGGAGTACAAAGACTTCGGCACCAATTCCCCCGAAAGCTGCGACTACCCCGACATCGTCAAACCCCTGTGTCAGGCCATCCAGCGGGGAGAATGTGACAAAGGGGTGATTATCTGCGGCACAGGCATCGGCATCTCCATGGCAGCCAACAAAATGAAAGGCATTCGGGCAGCCCTCTGCCACGACAGCTTTTCCGCCGAATTTACCCGCCGTCACAACGACTCCAACATCATCGCCTTCGGCGCACGGGTAATCGGCCCCGGATTAGCCCTTCAGCTGCTGGACATCTTCTTGAACACCCCCTTTGAAGGCGGCCGCCACGCCGTCCGGGTGGAAAAAATGATGGCCCTGGAACAGTTGGACTAAATTATAACTCTAAGAAAGGACTTGCCGGTCTTCCGGCAAAAGAAACTCTATGGAAAACGTATTTGTATTGGATCATCCCCTGCTGCAGCACAAAATTTCCCTGCTGCGAGACAAAAACACCGGCCCCAAAGAATTCCGGGAACTGGTGGAAGAGATCGCCCTGCTGGAAGGCTATGAAGCCACACGGGATCTGCCGCTGAAGCAGGTCCAAGTGGAAACCCCCCTGGGTGTGGCGGACACCAACGTGATTGCCGGCAGCAAGCTGGCTGTGGTGCCCATCCTCCGAGCCGGTTTGGGTATGGTGGACGGCATCTTAAAGCTGGTGCCTGCCGCCAAAGTGGGCCATCTGGGCCTGTACCGGGATCCGGAAACCAAGGAACCGGTAGAGTACTACGCCAAACTGCCGGTGGACGTAGACCGCCGGGAAGTGCTGGTGCTGGATCCCATGCTGGCCACCGGCAACACTGCCTGCGCTGTAGTGGAAAACCTGAAAAAGCGGGGCGTGAAGAAGATCAAGATGATGTATATCATCGCCACCCAAGAAGGGTTGGAAAACCTCCACAACCAGCATCCGGATGTGAAGGTGTACTGCGGTGCGGTAGATCAAACCTTAAACGAAGACGCCTATATCGTCCCCGGGTTGGGCGACGCCGGCGACCGGATTTTCGGCACCAAGTAATCCTCTAAAAAATAACTGCGTTTGCTGCGGCCTTTCCCATTGGAAGGGCCGTTTTTTTGCCGTTCTTTGGGTATACCTGTTTCCGACGGGGAAACACTAACCGGGATGGAGAGGTGTTGCAGGATGAAAACCCGTGGAATTTGGGGAGCTGCCGCCGGGTTTCTCAACGGCTTGTTGGGATCCGGCGGCGGATTGGCGGCAGTACCGGCGCTGAAGGCCCAGGGATTGGAGCAAAAACAGGCCCATGCCAACGCAGTGGCGCTGATGCTGCCCCTTTCCGCCGTCAGCAGCGCAGGGATGCTGCTGCAAGGGGTGTACCCGGATTGGGGAATGCTGCTGCCCTTAACCTTAGGGGGATTGGGGGGAAGTTTGCTGGGAAGCTTCCTGCTGCCCAAAATCCCCACCGACCTGCTGCGAAGACTGTTTGGAGTCCTGCTGATTTACGGAGGGGTGCGGATGTTTTTATGATCCACTGGCTGTTTTCCCTGCTGGCAGGCGCCCTTTCCGGCACCGTGGCCGCCATGGGACTGGGCGGGGGATTTGTGCTGTTTTTGTATCTGACCTTGTTTACCGGCCTAGATTTCCTCCAATGCCAAATCATCAACCTGCTGTTCTTTCTCCCCTGCGCCCTGCTGGCGGTGTGGCGCTACCGCAAGGAAAAGCTGCTGGACTTTTCTATTCTTCTTCCCATGATGCTGTTTGGCAGCGCCGGGGTGATCTTGGGGCGGCTGGCTGCTGCCTGGATGGGGACCCAATGGGTGAAATGGTGCTTTGGGGCGATTCTGATTCCCTTAGGGCTGAAGGAACTGTTCCACAAAAAGCAGTCCCAAGACAAAGGCAAAAAATAAGCTCTGTACCTCTCCAGGAAGTACAGAGCCATTTTTAGACCCGAATCTGGGAAAACAGCTTCCCAATGCTGTCCCGGAACAGATAGTCCGCCCGGTTGTCGTAAGGGGTGGGATCCCGGTTAATCAGCACCAGTTTTCCGCCCCGATAATTGGCCACAAACCCGGCGGCGGGATACACCACCAGAGAAGTACCTCCCACAATCAGCAGATCCGCCCGGTCAATGGCTTGGGCTGCCCCAGCCATCACCCTGCTGTCCAGGCTTTCCCCGTAAAGCACTACATCTGGCTTGATAATCCCCCCACAGTTGCACCGGGGAATCCCCTGGGTACTGCGCATAAATTCAGCGTCGTAAAACTTGCCGCAGAGGGTGCAGTAGTTCCGGTGGACGGAACCGTGAAGCTCATACACCTTTTTACTCCCTGCCTTTTGATGCAGCCCGTCAATGTTCTGGGTGATAATGGCCAGCAGCTTGCCCGCCTGTTCCAATTCCGCTAATTTTTGGTGAGCCCCATTGGGCTGGGCTTCCAGAGGCAGCATTTTATCCCGATAAAACCGGAAAAACTCCTCCGGATGGCGGACAAAGAAATCGTGGCTCAGCATGGTTTCCGGGGGATAGTCGTACTTTTGGTGGTACAGCCCGTCCACACTGCGAAAATCCGGGATCCCGCTTTCGGTAGACACCCCGGCCCCGCCGAAAAAGACGATATGCCGGCTTTGATCGATGAGTTGTTGGAGTAAGGCAGCGTGTTCCATGACAATTCCCTTCCTTTGGCTTTTTCTCTATTATAGCACAAACTTTCCCCTGAGAACATAAAAAACCCGGCAAAGCCAAAAACCTTGCCGGGCCAAAAGAGAATTGAATGAAAACAGCGAATTACAGTGTGATACTTCCGTTTACCACTTGAGCCAACGTCATCACATCCAGCAGATCAATGCTGTGGTCGCCGTTGAAGTCGATGACAATGCCTTCCGGAGCCTGGACCTTGCCCACCACAATCTGAGCCATGGTCATAACGTCCAAAACATTCACAACATGATCGTCGTTCAGGTCACCGGGAAGGTTTTCATACACCAAGCCGTTGACCGCGTCTTCCAGGGCAGCCAAAGCGCTGCGGTACTGGGAAGCGGTGGCTGCCTGTCCATGGACCAGAGCTTCCACCTGCTCCAGCGCACGGGTCAGGGCCTGATAAGAAGCTTCGGTGTAAAGGGCTTCTTGGTACTCAGCAGCTTCGTCTGCCGCCATCTGCAGCACGCCGGTCCAATATTGGGCGGCAATGGTGGCGTAGTCCTCCACCTGCTGACTGAGATACAGCTCGTCGATGGCGCCGTTGAAGGCAGCATCCCAGAAATTCACGCCCAGGTAAACTTCTGCGCCCTGGCTGAGCACCTGCTGCACCGGGCCGTTGGCGATGGCCTGGCCGTTGACATAGATGGTGGCCACACCGCCATCCGCTGTCACCGCCACATGGGTCCATTCGCCCACATTCAGGTGGCTTGCATTGTCGGAAGGCACCAGGTCAGCATAGGTGCTGCCGTTGGTGCAGCTCCACACCATGGGGCCGTCGTAGGTCAGCCAGCCCTTAGGGGTGATGCTCACCCAGTTGTCTGCATTCTGGGCCAGGAACACGGCGGGAGTGTAGTTGGTGGTTTTATCCGCCTTCATCCAGAAGGAAACGGTGTAGGTGTCGCTGTTCATGGTAGTGGGCAGCTTGTAGCCGGTAGAACCATTCAGTTCCGCCGCCTGGCCCACTACACCATCCACATAGGCCTCGGTTCCGCCGGAAGCGCTGGCAAGGCTGCCGGTGGTGGTACCGGTTTGACCGGTGATGGAATCGGTGAGGTTGCCTTCAAAGGCGTAGCTGCCGATGACGCCGGAAGCGGTGGTTTCCAGATGCAGCATGGCATCCCGCAGGGCTGCTGTGGCAGCGTTCACTCCAGCCTGATCGGCGGGATTTTTCTGCACTGCCAAGGCATTTTCCAACGCGGTCCGGAAAGCGGCCAAAGCGGAATCCTGAGCCCCTGGGGTGGAGGCATTCTGCGCAGCTTGGATCACCTGATCCAACGCCGCAGTATTTACCGTACCGGATGCAGTGCCGTTGACAATGACCAGCGTATAGGCCGCTGTGTTGGCTCTGTCCTCGGAGGTCACGGTGATTTCAAAGACATTGCTGCCTTCCGCCAGTTCCAAATTCCGAATCTGGGTGTCGTCGATGACAATGCCGTTGACAGTAACCACCCCATTGACATTGCTGGGGGTGAATTTTACGCCCAGAGTTTCCGCCGCTTCAGTTAAGGTAAGAACAGCGATATTGTTGTCATCCATCTGCCCCAGCAAATCGGTGTCGCCGACGGTGATGGAGGTTAAGGTGGCATCGTCGTCATATTCCTCCACCATGCCGCAGGTGCCGTAGATGGGGCCGGCAGTGGAGCCGTCCACACAGGCAAATTTCAAAGTCACCTGCTCTTTGCCTTGGGTCAGCTCCAAGGGAATGTCAAAGTATTTGGTAAAGAAGCCGGATGCCTCTGCGTCAATGGTAACGGTTTCCAGCAAGGCATCATCGATGTAGATGGCGAAGGTATTGCCCGCATCCTGGCTGTGGAACTGCACCATCAGCCGGTTGGCTGTTTCGCTGTTCACCGCCAGATCGTAGGAGAAGAAACCGCCTTCCCCATCCGCCTGCCGGTAACCCATACCGCCAAAATTGCCCACACTGCTGCCGCTGGTCTGCATATTGTGGTTGGTTTCCCGCTGGTCATCGTTGGCCACAATGGAATCCACTAAATGAGTGGAAGAAGCGTTGGCGTCTTTGTTGTCCCGAATAGTCTGCTGCATGGCCGGGCTGTCCATTTCTCCAATGGTGAAATAGATGCCGTACCGCTGAGAATCGTCCTTGGCGTAGTGGGGGGTAAAGTCCAAGGTGGCGGCATCGGTTTCGGTGAGGGTTACATGCACCATGCCCTCCTCATCCAGGGTAACGGTGTAGTGATTGGCGATATCGGCGATAAACTCCTGGGGAGTCTGGCCGTCGGTGGTCATGGAGATGATCTGCCGTTCCGTGCCGGTGGAGGTGGCGTAATGCACCGCATAGCCCCAGGTAGGCAGTGCGGAGACATCCAGTCCCACTTCCCCTAAATCGGCGCTGAGCACCCAGGGACCGTATTTCAGGCCCATGGTGTCGGAAGCGTCGGGCAGATCGTAACCCACCAGGGTCATGGGGTATTCCACGGTGATGGTGTCGCCGTCATTCCAATCCCGATTGAGGATGAGGAAGCCGCCGGAAGCGCCGTAATCGGCAATTTCTTCCCCGTTGAGCTTGACCACCGGATCCCCCGCGCTCCAATCGGGAACCCGGATGCGCAGATCAAAGTCGCCGAAAGCCTGGGCGCCGTCCAGTTTGTTGACAGTAAAGGAAGCGGTGTAA
This sequence comes from Candidatus Egerieicola pullicola, assembly GCA_018712465.1. GTDB lineage: Bacteria > Bacillota > Clostridia > Oscillospirales > Ruminococcaceae > Egerieicola > Egerieicola pullicola. Next base: position 7,226 of record DVGY01000131.1, read on the forward strand.
ATTTCTTCCGGGTCCACGGAGGCAGAATCGGTCTGGCTCAGCACCAGATTTTTCTCTGCCCAGGTGACGTCAGAGCCGTACAACAGCACGGCATACAAGCTGTTGTCGTTGTGATAGTAGATGCTGTCGTTGAGCTTGGTGAAGCTCTCCATGCTGGTGCAGGTGCAGCACCAGAAGTCCTCGGTGGGCTCGCAGTACACCTTGAAATAGCCGGTGCCCATAGCCTGCCAGTAGGTGGACATCCCGGTGTTGTGATTCTGAGCGGAGAGGATGGAGTTGGTGTAGGTGTTGTCGTAGAAATTTGCATACTTCTGATTGCCGGTGATCTCAAACAGCATCCGGGTCAGCTTCAGCATATTGTACACATTGCAGGTTTCGTTGGTGTAGCCGTCCCGGTAAGCATCCAGAATGTCAGCATCGTGGAAGTGTTCCTGCCAGCTGTTGCCGCCGGTGATGTAGCTGTGGTGGTTCACCACAATATCCCAGAAGTTTTCCGCCACGGTGAGGTAGTAGCTCATATCCCCTGCCGCCGCATTGGAAAAGTCGTCGGTGTAAGCAGTGTTGCCGTTTAAGGTCATGTACCGGTTCATAGCGCCGATGATCTTGGGAATGGTGGTGTTGGCGTGACGGCCGCTGAGGCAGTCGATGCCCTGGTAGAGCTGATCGAACAGGCTCTTTTCATCGAAGTAGTGGGCACCGGCGATAAAGTAATCCCGGTTTTCATATCCTTCGCTGATGTGATAGAGGTTGTACAGGGCATTGTTCATGCCGCCGTATTCGATGGTGAGGGTCTTATCCCGCTGAGCCTGGGTGAAGCCATCCATGGTTTCATAGCACCATTCGCCCAGCCACTGAGCCATTTCCTTGGCAGCGGCGGCGGTGGCGTGATCGGCGTCCACCGTGCTGAGCTGCTGGTAGGTGGTAATCAAGCCGGACAGAATGGCGTCCATGGTCCACCAAGGCACCAAAATAGACTGCCCGTCCACACCGGTGGTCATGCCGTTGGCCAGGCGGGTAAAGTTGGCTTCTTCAAAGGCCCCCAAATACCCGTTGCCGTAAGCTTCCTGGCAGAGCCGCATATTTTGAATCATGTAGTCCAGCTTTTCTTCGATCTGCCGGTGCACGTCCTGCCGGTCCGGGTCGTTGACGGTGTTGGCCCAAGCATAGGCCAAACCGGAGAGCATATGGCCCGCCGCATTGCCCCGGAAGTTGGTATCCTCCCAGTTCACGGCGCCGGTCTGAGACCCAGCCTCGTAGGGTTCAATGGAAGACACCGCCGTGCCGTTGGAGGTGGTGGTAATGCCGGCCAAATGGTAGTAATCCACCAGCATTTTATCCGCATCCAAGCTCAGCAGATAATCGATTTCCAAATCCAGGTCTTCCAGCAGCCATTCCTGGGTAAGCTGCACGTCGGAGACGGCAAAGTCGGTGAGCTGGGAAAAATCCGTCTGGGCAGCCACGGTGAAGGTGAATTCCTTGGAAACCGAAGCGTCCCCATTGACCGCCGTGGCAGTCAGGGTCACGGTGGCGTCGGGGCTGCCCACTGCCGGACGGGTCACCACACCGGCGGTGGAAATCACATCGGGGGCAGAGCTTTCCCAGGTGATGGCGCTGCCGTTGGCCCCTTGGGTGGGGAGAAGAAGGTTGTTGGTAATGCCGCTGGTGTTGGCAAAGGAAATGGCGTCCAAATCCGCCTGTGCCAGCGTCTCATGGTCCACGCTGCCTCCCTGCTCCTCATACATGGCCACCACTTCTGCCGGGGTGGCACACTTGCTCAGCACATTAAATTCGTCCAAAGCAAAATTGGAGAAGCCGCCGTTATAGCTGGGGCCGTTAAAGCCGATGTACTTATGGGCGGAAGTTTCATGGATTCCGCTGGAAGCGCCGTTGGTGGTGACGGTTTGCGCCACTCCATTGCGGTAGACGGAGCAGGTGTTGGAAGTTCCGTCAAAGGTGACCACCAGATGGGTCCATTCCCCTACCGGGAAGAAGTCCGCCGCGGTCCCGGCAGCCGTGCTTTCCTGCACGCCGGTACCGGTGGAAACCCGCACCGAAACGTAACCGTCGGTGTTCAGGGAGATGTACCAGCCTTCGCTGGCCCAGTTGTTGTCGTCTTTAAACCAGGCTAAAATATGTTCCCCGGTTAAGGCGGCATCCGGCTTAATCCAGCAGGACACGGTGAGATTTTCCGGCTGGAGGTCGCCGGAAGTTCCCAAATCCAAATAGGTGGAGCCGTCCAAGTCCAGGGCTTTTCCTCCCTGGATGCCCTCCACGTAGGTTACCGTTTTGTTGGGGGAAACGGTGATGTTATTCTGGGAAGCGTCGGTCAAATCCCCTTCAAAGGAGAGACTGAGCTGGGTGTAGGCTTCGCTGCCCGTAAACGGTGCAGCAAAAACTCCCACCGGAAGCTGTGCCCCTACTGCCACCATGGCGGCAGAAAGAACACCGGCCAGCAGTCGTTTCCACTTCATGCAATCATCCTTTCTTGCTTTTTTCGCCGGAATTCTGTATACTGAAAAACAGAGAAGAAGATCCGGCGAGCAGTTAAATTTTACCTCTAAATTATAGCAAACGGCTTCTTTTTCGCAAATACGATTTCGTTGGATCGGTGTGATTTTGTCAGAAGATTGCTGAAAAAGCGCACCTTTCCTATTTCCCCGTTGGCTTGTATTTGATAGGAGGAACCATTACTGTGAAAGTTCACCGCATTAACCGCCGGGCTCCATTGCTCTTCCATATGGCAGGCTATTTCTGCTCCCCGGATCCCAACTGGATTCACCTGTCCCGCCTTCTCACCGACTATGAGTTGATGATTGTAGTCAAGGGAACCTTGTTTATCGCAGACGGAAACCGGGAGTTTTCGGTCAAAGAGGGGGAATACCTGCTTCTGGCCCCCGGCAGCGACCAGCACGGATACCTCCACAGCCAGTGTGAATTTTTCTGGGTGCATTTTTCCGATTCCGAGCTGCTGCTGCCCCAAGAAGTAGACCCCAATTCCGCCACCTTTTCCGATGAAATCGTGTCGATTCCGGAACACGGCGTTTTGTCCGACACCACCGTGGTGTGGAACCAAATGCGGCTGCTGTTGAAGCATCACCGCCTTTACGACGACCCCTATGTGGCGGCGGCCGATACCATGGTGGTGCTGTGCCTGCTGCAGCATCAGTGTCTGCGGGGACGTCCCGCTTCCCAGCCTTTGGTGAAGGACGATCTCCAGGGGAAAATTTTGGACTATCTCAACTGGCACATCCACGAAAACATCCGGGTCAGCCAGGTGGCCACCCATCTGGGGTACAATGAAAAATACCTCTCCACCCTCTTTACCGCCATGACCGGGGAAAACATCAAACACTACATTCTGGTGCAAAAAATGGAAATCGCCA
>DVGY01000132.1 GCA_018712465.1 Candidatus Egerieicola pullicola
CAATGAGTACAATACTCATCAGCGCCAGAGCCGCTGTCACATTCAAGTCCTTTGTCGGAGGTTTGAAGCCAAGCAGCGGCGAGAGGTTTGCAAATCCGATATAGATAATCACCGTAATCATATACGGGGTATACCGTTTGCCTCGCTCTCCCAGCAGGCCATCAAACATATTCTCCAGCCAGGCGATCAAAGATTCCAGCAATAGCTGGGCTTTGCCCGGTTTGTCTACCGATAAATGGCGGGTCAACAAGAAGGATAACAGCGCAACCACCACAATGATGCCCCAAGAAATCACAACCGATTCTTTTAGGGTAATGGTGACGCTACCAATGGGAAATTCCAACACCGTGGCGCAGTTAATTCGATCCAGCAGTTCTTCCACAAAGCTGTCCACAGTCTCACCTCCTTTGTTGCCCGGGAAAGCGGCGGACCCCCTTCATTGACCATCCGCTTTGTCGGTAAGTGATGTCCTGCCCAATGACCGATTTTGGTTGTTTCGGCTCCTTTGGACAGTTACGATTATAGAATTTTTTCCCGGAGAAATCAACCCTTCTCCTGCAATTTTAATCAGAACTAGACATCAAAAACAAGAAACTTTCTTTTTTTAATATATAGAGCCTAAGTTTGTAAAGGTGGCTTGAAATTAGCCACGGGAAACCGGAAGGGAAAACTTTAATTTTTACTAAAATCACATGAAGTTGTGAAAATAATTTGTGCAGAATACCAGGGGTAAAAAACAGGAAAAAGTAGGAAAATCTGGAATAATTCTTTCAAAAATTACAAGTAGTACAACAGTTTTGCAGGATGAAAAAATCAATCCTTCATTTTTGAAGAAAAATTGGGGCAAGAAAAATTTTCTATCGTTGCGATTGGTTGACAATTTTGCGGGAAAATAGTACCATAAAAAAAGCGGCCGTCTGGGTCAATTTAAGGAAACGAGTGTGATGAATTCATGCAGGAAATGTTGGAAACTTTTTTAGATTATCGTTTTTTATTTGATATTGCGGTCATCCTGCTCAGCACCAAATTGTGCGGCATGCTGACCCGACGGTTTTACATGCCTCAGGTGGTGGGCGCATTATTGGCGGGACTTTTGCTTGGCCCGGCGATTTTAAAGCCGTTGTTTGGCTTTTCCGTTTTGGAAGAGACTGACTTTATCGACAGTATTTCCGAAATCGGCGTTATCGTGTTGATGTTTACCGCCGGTTTGGATACCAATATTAAGGATTTGAAAAAGGTGGGCGTTTCTTCCACCATTGTGGCTACCATCGGCGTCATTGTCCCTCTGCTGATGGGATGGGGCATTGCCGCAATCTTCGGCGCCGGGGATAACATCCTGCAGCATATATTCATCGGTGTGATCCTTACCGCCACCAGCGTCAGCATTACCGTGGAAACCTTGAAGGAACTGGGTAAGCTGAATACGAAGGTGGCCAACACCATCTTAGGCGCCGCCGTCATCGACGATATTTTGGGCATTATCGTGCTGACCGTTATTTCTTCCATGGCAGACAGCAGCGTCAGCATTTGGGTCACCTTGCTGAAGATCTTGCTGTTCTTTGTATTTGTTGGTGTCTGCGCTGTGGTGGGCTATTATTTATTCTCTCATTGGTTCTCCCACAGCAACAAGGATCTGCGGCGGCATGTGATTGTCTCCTTTGTGTTCTGCCTGCTGATGAGTTTGGCGGCGGAAGTGTTCTTTGGTGTGGCGGACATCACCGGCGCTTTCTTTGCGGGATTGATCCTGTCCAGCACCACCGCCCAGCCTTATCTCAACGCCCGGTTCGGCACACTCTCCTATATGTTCCTGTCGCCGGTGTTCTTTGCCAGCATTGGCTTGAAGGTCAGTGTGGAGGGCATGGGAGCCACTGTGTGGATCTTTGCCGGAGCTTTGGTGTTGATTGCCATTATCAGTAAGATTGTGGGATGCTATCTGGGCGCCCGTGTTTGCAAATTCAATCGCCGGGAAAGCATGCAGATCGGCACCGGCATGGTAAGCCGGGGCGAAGTGGCGTTGATTGTCGCCAACAAGGGTTACGCTTTGGGCCTGATGAGCGACATTTATTTTGCACCGGTGATCCTGGTGGTTATCGTCACTACCATTGTTTCCCCCATTCTGTTAAAGATCGCTTACCGGGAGAAAAAACCAAAACAGGAAATCTCGCAGACTCAGCCGTAATGGTTGGGAAACTATAAGATAGAGTAAAAAAGAGAGCCTCTCGTCACCGGGAAGCTCTCTTTGTTTCTGTTCTATATTACTTGGTGAAATATTCCACGCCGGACTGGAAGATCTTTTGATCCTTTTCGCCGGGAACGTTCTTGCAGATATTTTTGCCGATCCGTTCGCTGTGGCCCATCTTGCCAAACACCCGTCCGTCGGGAGAGGTGATGCCCTCGATAGCCATGACGGATGTGTTGGGGTTGAACTGTACCTGATAGGTAGGTTCGTCGTCCAAGTCCACATACTGGGTGGCAATCTGTCCGTTAAAGGCCATTTTTTGCAGCAGGCTTTGGCTGCACACAAATTTGCCTTCTCCGTGAGAGATGGGCACGGTGTGGATGTCCCCTACGTTCACGCCGGCCAGCCAAGGAGACTTGTTGGAAGCGATCCGGGTGCGGACCATCTTGGACTGGTGGCGGCCAATGTTATTGAAGGTCAAGGTGGGGTTGTCCGCCTTGTTTTCGGTGATGTGGCCGAAGGGAACCAGACCCAGTTTCACCAGTGCCTGGAAGCCGTTGCAGATACCCAGCATCAAGCCATCCCGCTGGCCCAGCAGATTTTCCACTTCCTCGGTAATCAAGGGGTTGCGGAAGAAGCTGGTAATGAACTTGCCGCTGCCGTCGGGTTCGTCGCCGCCGGAGAAGCCGCCGGGGATCATGATGATCTGGCTTTCCCGGATGGCTTGGGCAAAGGCCTGGATGGATTCTTCAATCTGGGCAGCGTTGCGGTTGCGTACCACAAACACCTGAGGCAGGGCGCCGGCCCGTTCAAAGACCCGGGCAGTGTCGTACTCACAGTTGGTGCCGGGGAAAACCGGAATCAGCACCCGCGGTTTCGCCACCTTAATGGCGGGAGAAGGACGGCTGGCTTCATCAAACTTGTAGCTGATGGTATTGATCCGGCGGGACGGCGTTTTGGTCTGTACCGGGTATACCGGCTCCAGCTTCTGTTCATACGCCTTTTCCACGCTGGTCAGGTGAAGCATCAGCAGCTTGAATTCCGGAGCTACAATGCTGTATTTGCTGATTACGGTGCCCACGACTTCCGCACCTTCCAGTTCGGTGAGGTGGGGCGCCAGCTCCAGCACAAATCCGCCGTACACCGGGTTAAACAACAGGGTGGAATCCAAGCTCTTGTTCAGTTTGACGCCCATAGCATTGCCGGCGCACATTTTGTACAGCGCTTCAGATACGCCGCCGGAGGTCAAGGCAAAGGCGGTGCGGACGCTGCCGTCCTTAATCCAGCCTTCCACCAGATCCAGCACCCGCAGCACGTCCTCAAAGTCCGGCTCGCCGTTTTCCTGGTATTTGGGGAGGATGATGGCGATTTGGTCGCCGATCTGCTTCAGTTCCTGGCCGATGACCTGGTTGGCATCTGCCATGCTCACGGCAAAGGAAACCAGGGTGGGAGGCACGCTGATGTCCTCAAAGGTGCCGCTCATAGAGTCCTTGCCGCCGATGGAAGCGATGCCCAGTTTGATTTGAGCTTCGTAAGCGCCCAGCAGAGCGGCCATGGGCTGTCCCCAGCGGGTGGGGTCGTTTTGAGTGCGTTCAAAGTATTCCTGGAAGGTGAGCCAGCACTGTTTCCGGCTGCCGCCTACGCTGACTACTTTCGCCACCGATTCCACCACGGCGTACATAGCGCCCAGGAAGGGACTCTGTTCGCTGAGGTAGGGGTTGTAGCCCCAGCCCATAACAGAGCAGGTGTCGGTTTCCCCGTGAAGCACCGGGATCTTGGCTACCATAGCCTGGGTGGGGGTGGCTTGACGGTCGCCGCCGTAAGGCATCAATACGGTGCCGGCGCCGATGGTGGAGTCAAACCGTTCCACCAATCCACGCTGGGAGCAGAGATTCAGATCGCTTAAATGCTTCTGCCAGTTGGCTCCGGTGCTGGTGTAGTTGTGCACCGGTTTCACTGTCTGGGCAGGAATGTGGATGTCGGTGTGCTTTTCCGCACCGTTGCTGTTTAAGAAGCTCCGGGCCAGATCCACGATGCAGTGCCCCTGCCAGTTCATCTTCAGCCGGGGTTCTGCGGTGACGGTGGCCACCACGGTGGCTTCCAGGTTTTCCTTATCTGCTTCTGCAATAAACTGGTCGGCATCCTTGGCGCGGACCACACAGGCCATCCGTTCCTGGCTTTCGGAAATGGCCAGTTCGGTGCCGTCCAAACCTTCGTACTTCTTGGGTACGGTGTCCAGATTGATGACTAGGCCGTCCGCCAACTCGCCGATAGCCACCGACACACCGCCGGCGCCAAAGTCGTTGCAGCGGCGGATCAGGTGGGTCACTTCCGGCTTGCGGAACAACCGCTGCAGTTTCCGTTCTTCCGGGGGGTTGCCCTTTTGGACTTCACTGCCGCAGGTTTCAATGGACTGAACGGTGTGGCTCTTGGAGGAGCCGGTAGCGCCGCCGCAGCCGTCCCGTCCGGTGCGTCCGCCCAGCAGGATGATGACATCGCCGGGTTCCGGCACTTCCCGGATCACGTTTTCTGCCGGGGCTGCGCCCACCACGGCGCCGATCTCCATCCGCTTAGCCACATAGCCGGGATGGTAGATTTCACAGACCTGGCCGGTGGCCAGACCGATTTGGTTGCCGTAAGAGGAGTAGCCGTTGGCAGCGCCGTTGACCAGCTTTTTCTGGGGCAGTTTGCCTTCGATGGTTTCGCTCACCGGGGTCAGGGGGTCGCCTGCGCCGGTGACTCGCATGGCCTGGTAGACATAGCTCCGGCCGGACAGGGGGTCCCGGATGGCGCCGCCCAAGCAGGTAGCAGCGCCGCCGAAGGGTTCAATTTCAGTGGGGTGGTTGTGGGTTTCGTTTTTGAACATCAGCAGCCAATCTTCCTTGCTGCCGTCGTCCATGGTCACCTTGATCTTCACCGAGCAGGCGTTGATTTCTTCGCTTTCGTCCTGGTCGGTGAGCTTGCCTTCCGCCTTGAGCTGACGTGCGCCGATGGTAGCCAGATCCATCAGGGTCATGGGCTTGTTTTCCCGGCCCAGCTCTTTGCGGGCGTTGAGGTAATCTTCATAAGCCTGCTGAATGGCGGGCTCTTCGATCTCTACGTGGTCGATGTGGGTAGAGAAGGTGGTGTGGCGGCAGTGGTCGGACCAATAGGTGTCGATCATCCGGATTTCGGTGATGGTGGGGTCCCGCTGCTCTTCCTTGGCAAAGTACTCCTGGCAGAACAGAATGTCGTCCAAATCCATAGCTAAGCCGTACTTGGCGATAAACTGCTCCAGCTCTTCCCGGCTCAACTGAATGAAGCCGTCCAGGGTCTCTACCTGGGTGGGGATGGCGTAGTTCATCTCCAGGGTTTCCACCGGATCCAGGCTGGCTTGGCGGGCTTCCACCGGGTTAATCAGGTAGTGCTTGACTTTTTCAAATTCTTCGTCGGTCAGCTTGCCTTCCAGCAGGTACACTCTGGCGTTGCGCACCAAGGGCCGGGGCTGCTGGGTCAGCAGGCTGATACATTGTGCGGCGGAGTCCGCCCGCTGGTCGAACTGACCGGGCAGGTATTCCACGGCAAAGACGCGGGTTCCCGCTTTTTGGGGAAGCTCGGCGTAGGTGTCATCCACCGGAGGCTCGCTGAGGATGTTTTCCACCGCCTGGGTAAACTGCTCCTGGCTGAGTCCTTCCACATCGTACCGGTTTAACAGCCGCAGCTTCTTCAAGCCGGTGAGATTTAACCCGGTTTGCAGATCCGCCAATACATGGGCGGCTTCCACGGCGTAGTCCTCTTTCTTTTCCACATAAACACGATATACTGCCATGTTTCACACTCCTACCGTATTTCCCGGTACCGCTTCGCAAGGGTTTCTTTGGACAACTGTACCGAGATTCTCCCAATCATAACGCTACTATTATACAACATTTTTCTCAACCCGTCCATCCTTTGGCAGGGAAGTTCCAAATTCTGTCCATCTGTACGAAAATTTTGGGGAAATGGCCTTATTTCTCTAACACTCTACCAAAGCAAAACTCATTTCCCGCCTCTTGGATCTGTACCTGCACCAATTCTCCCCGGTTTCCCTGATGAACCGGCACAGCCACCGGGCGGTAATTTGCGGTATGGCCCAGTCGTCCCCGGGGGGTCAGGGTGGACTCCAGCAGCACCTGCTGCACCTGTCCGATTCCCGCTTGTAGGAAGGCGTTCCAGGCCTCTTGGGCGACCTGCTCCATTTCCGCCATACGGTTGGTTTTGATGTAGTCCGGCACCTGAGGCAGCTTGGCGGCAGGGGTGCCGGGACGGATGGAATAGGGGAACAGGTGGATTTGGGCGAAGCCGCACTTTGCAATAAAGGCTTTGGACTGTTCAAATTCTTCTTGGGTCTCTCCGGCAAAGCCCACCATCACGTCGGTGGTGAAGGAACAGTGGGGGAAAGCGGCCCGCAGCCGCAAAAGCAGATCCCTGTAAAAGGCGGAATCGTACCGCCGGCCCATCCGCTTTAAAGTGGCGTCGCATCCGCTTTGCAGGGAGAGGTGGAATTGAGGACAAAGTTTGGAACATTGGGCCAGGGCGTCAATTTCTTCCTGGCTGATTTCATCTGGTTCCAGGGACCCCAACCGCACCCGGCAGATGCCTTCCGGCTTGGAGGCGGCGGCTACGGCGTCAGAGAGGGTCAACCCCAATTCCCTGCCGTACGAAGTCAAATCAATGCCGGTGAGGACAATTTCCCGATAGCCCTGGTCTGCTAACAGCTGGGCTTCCCGGGCTAACGCGTCCAGAGGTTTGGAGCGGCTGTGGCCTCGGGCTGTGGGGATAATGCAGTAGGTGCAGTACCGGTCGCAGCCATCCTGGATTTTTAAAAAAGCCCGGGTGTGGCGGGCCAATCCCTGGACCTGCATAGGTTCAAACAGCTCTCCCAGAGGATGGGGACGGTGCTTTATCACTTTGTTTTGCCGGGCCTGTTCCACCAGGTCGGGAATTTCGGTTCGATTGGTGTTGCCGGTGATGACGTCGGCGTCCAAAGCGGCGGCTTGATCCGGAAAGGCTTGGGGAAAACAGCCGCAGAGCACCAGGATGCTGTCGGGGTTTTTCCGACGCAGCCGGTGGAGCAGCTGACGTGCTTTTTTGTCGGACATGGCAGTGACGGTACAGGAATTGATGACCAACACCTGTGCAGTCTCTCCCTCCACAATTTGATAGCCTTTTTGTGCAAAACATTGGGCCAAATATTGGGTCTCGTATTGGTTGACTTTGCAGCCAAGAGTAAAAAATGAAACGGTCACAAAACGCTCCTTTCCTCCCAAAAGGGAAGGTTTGCCGGGAAAAACAAGAAAGACCCTGGAAAACCGGCAGAAAGGGGGCATATTTTGCCCCTACTTTTGAAAAATTGAACAAATTTCAGGGTCACTCTTTAGTATTATAATAGAAAAAAACTCTTTTTTCAAGAATTGGTTGACTTCCAATTTTCAGCGTGCTATAGTAAGATACAGAGCAGGAAATTATGGAAACTGGCTGCTCCTACCTGCTATTATAGGGAGGGCCGAATATTGGAAAGGAGGCTGTTTCTTATGAAAACAGTGCAGATTCTTTTGAATACCATCAATGACGTAAAGTGTTTTGTCAACGCGGTTTCCAAGTATGATTACGATGTGGATTTGATTTCCGGTCGTTACGCCATCGACGCTAAGTCTATCATGGGTATTTTCAGCTTGGATCTGTCCAAGCCCATCACCGTGCAGGCTCACACCGATGATCCTTCCGCTTTCCTGGAAGAAATTAAGCAGTATATCGTGGAGTAATTCCGCTTTTCAAAATGAATAAGTCAAAAGTGCAGCTCAGCAGTGGGCTGCATTTTTTCTTGCGTGGATTCCACCGGCTGTGCTACAATAAAGCCATCCACCGGCCTAAGAAATTTGAAGTTTCATTTGCCGGTCTATATCAGGAAATTGAACGGTGATCCAAAGGGGAGGGCCTCCATGGAAGATTGGAACATTCAGCCGTTGGGAGAACATCTCTGTATTGTAACCTCTCCCCGGCACGGGTTCGGCACCGATGCCTGTCTGCTTACACATTTTACCGCTCCCAAACACAAAGATCGGGTTTGCGATCTTTGCAGCGGCTGCGGGGTAATCCCATTGTTGATGGAGCGGCACTACGCCCCGGCACAGGTTGTAGGAGTGGAAATTTCCCCGGAAGGGGCCCGGCAATACCAGACTGCCTTGGACCGGTGTGGTTTAACCACCCATCAGTCTTATTTGGGGGATCTTCGCCGTCTGCCCAAGACCATGTGGGAACAGTTTGACGTGGTGAGCTGCAATCCTCCTTATTTCATGGCCGGCAGCGGAGAAGTCAGCCGGGTTGCGGAACACCGTTTGGCCCGCCATGAGGAAGGCTGTACTTTAGATGATGTCTGCCAAGCGGCAGGACGGCTTTTGCGGTACGGGGGACGGTTTTGTCTCTGCCAGCGGCCCCAACGGTTGGCGGAAGTGTTTTCTGCCATGAGCCGGGCAGGGCTGGAACCGAAACGGATGCGGTTGGTAAGCAAACGCTGGGACACTCCCCCTTGGCTGGTATTGGTGGAGGGAAAAAAGGGGGCGGCCCCGGGACTTCAGGTCCTTCCCTTGCTGGCACTGTACGATGAAAACGGACTGCGGCCTCAAGCAGCGGAATGGACCCGGATAGAAGGAAAGGATTAAAGCTATGTTATATGTTGTGGGAACACCCATTGGAAATTTAGGGGACTTTTCTCCCCGGGCAGTGGAAATCTTAAACCAAGTGGACTTTATTGCAGCGGAAGACACCCGGGTCACCCTCAAACTTTTGAACCATTTCGGCATTCAGAAACCTATGGTGAGCTATTACGAGCACAACCTTCGCCAACGGGGGCAGGAAATTCTCCGGCGGCTTCAGGCGGGGGAAACGGCCGCCGTGGTCAGTGATGCCGGAATGCCCTGCATCTCCGATCCCGGGGAAGATTTGGTACGGCTTTGCGCCCAAGCAGGGGTGGAGGTCCAGGTGATTCCAGGCCCCAGCGCCGCCATCAGTGCGTTGGCTGTCAGCGGGTTGTCCACCAGCCGCTTTACCTTTGAGGGATTCCTTTCCACCAATCGCAAAAACCGGGGAGAGCATCTGGACAGCCTCAAGCAGGAACGGCGGACCATGATCTTTTACGAAGCCCCCCACAAACTCCCCACCACTTTGGAAGATTTAAAGGACGCCTTTGGAGGAACTCGGAAAATTGCCCTTTGCCGGGAGTTGACCAAAATTCACGAACAGGTTTTGCAGATGGATTTGGAACAGGCCGCTGCCTACGCCAGGGAAACCACACCCAGAGGAGAGTACGTGCTGGTGGTGGAAGGCTGTCCGGACACCCAAGTCAACGGCATGGATGAGGCGGAAGCCCTGGCTTTGGCAAAGAAGCTGCTGGAGCAGGGAGAAAAACCCACGGAAGCAGCCCGTCAGGCAGCCAAGGCCAGTGGATTGAGCAAAGGG
>DVGY01000133.1 GCA_018712465.1 Candidatus Egerieicola pullicola
TCAGGGAAAGAGGACTGCGCTTGGGGGCTGCGTGGAGTAAAAATCCTTTGGCAAACCAAAGGAGGATGGCAATGCGAAACAAAGCCAGCATCACCCAAATGGCCATATATACGGCGTCCAACCGCTGCAAAAATCCCACCTGCATGGCGGCAGACAAAGAGTATACCGGGTAGACGATGTTCGTGGTAAAATCTCCAAAGGTCAAACAGACCAAACCAAACAGCAGAGCCACCAATCCCCCGCTGAGCAGGCAGTACCACACCCCAGCTTTCAACAGCTTCCCTTCCGCCAACCGGGGAGCCAGCAACGGGAGGAAAATCAATTCCGGATTTTGGAACAGATTATTCACGGCCACCGCCCAGATATTTCCCCAATCTACAGTGGTGATGGGGTCCAGCCGAGTAGCGGACATCTCCGGGGCGGCGGTGCAGATCAAGAGCAGCACGCTGATGGCAAAAAAGACAAACAGAATGGACCCGTACCGTGCCAAGCCCTCCAATCCTTGGTAGGCGCACCAACACCCTGCCAGCACTGCTGGCCAAAGCAGGGCAATGGAGGGAGCTTGGGGAAAGACGGCGTTGCCCAGAAAAAAGTCCAGGTGCAGCAGCGTCATCAGCAGCCACCCCAGCGCCAACAAAAGGTAGAAGGTCATCCACAGCCATTTGGCGCGGTTGTCCAACAGCAGCCGGGGGCGCTTTTGGAACAGCAGCCCGCCTGGCAGAAACACCACAAAGGCCAAAGGAATGGCCAATAAGGCCCCATAAAACATTTCTTGGATGTTAAAGGAGGTATACACCATGCACATGGTCATCACCGAAAACATCCGGGATAAGCAGAGCAGGATTACCACCTGCCACAAGCTGATGCGAGAGTCTTGATTCAAGGTGGTTCACTCCTTGTCGGAATCGGATTTTGGGGGATTGCTGCCGTAAAGGTGGTTGACAGTGATGTGATGCCGGGAAAGCCACCTAGTATTTTTCCGCACAAAGGTATCCCCCAAGGAAGCAGGATTCAAAGGAGAAATGGGACTGAGATAGGGCACGCCGCCGTTTTGCATGGAAGCCGCGTTCACTGCCACAGCCGCAATGGCCAAACTAATGCCGTACAGCCCAAAAGTCCCCCCGATGACAATCAACAGAAACCGCAGCAGACTCACCGGTTGGTGGAGGTTGGGCACCACAAAGGAGGAAATGGCGGTCAACGCCACCACCAGCACCATGGGAGTGCCGATCAAACCGGCGGACACCGCCACATCCCCAATCACCAACGCCCCCACAATGGAGACGGCGTGTCCGATGGCTTTGGGCAATCGCAGTCCCGCTTCCCGCATGATCTCATAGAGAAAGTGGATCACCAACGCCTCCACCATCAAGGAAAAGGGAGTGGTCTCCTCGGCAGCCACAATGGAAAACAGCAGAGAGTGAGGCACCAGCTCTTGATGGAAGGTGCCGATGGCCACATACAGTCCTGGCAGCAGCACCGCTAATCCAAACGCCAGGTATTTAATCAGCCGCATCAGAGTGGCATAGTAGGGCTTGGAGCAATAGTCGTCCATGGTCTGGAAATTTTCGCTGAAAAGATAGGGCACGATCAAAGCAAAGGGGTTACCATCCACCAGCACCCCGATTCGGCCTTCGTCCAGTTTGGCGCAAAGGGTGTCCGGACGTTCGGTTTGTCCCACATTGGGAAACAGGTGGAAACCCTTTGGCTCCAAAAAGTATTGAAGGTAACCGCTGTTCAACACCTGCCGGAGTTTTACCTTTTTCAGCTTTTGCCGCACCTGCTCCAGCAGGGCCGGGTCGGCGGCGTCCTCCAGCCACACCAAACAATATTCTGTCCGGGAAACGGTGCCGCACTCCTGCATTTCCATCCGCAGCTTGTCCGACTTAATCCGTCGTTCCAGCAAGGCCATATTGACCCGAATGGGCTCTGTGAAAGCTTCTTTGCTTCCCCGCTCGTTGATTTCATTGTCCGGCTGAGAAATGCTGCGGTAAGCAAAGCCGGGCATGGTCATGGCAATGGCAATGGGATGCCCGTCGATCAACAGAATCAGATTGCCGTTGCCCATCTGCATCAGCACTTTGTCAAAGGTAGACAGCTCAAAGAGTTGGTTGGCAAACAAACTCCCCTGACAGACAAACTGAGCGATGTCCTCCGGGGTGGCATATTGGTATTCGTATTTCCGATTTAAGGCGGCGATGAGCTTGTTGTGCTGGTCCACTGCAATCATCCCTTCGCCCCCCACTGTGGCGATGTCCACCCCGCCTACGGTGAGCTGGCGGATAGCCAAGGCAGCAGAATTGCCGGTATATTCCTTTAGGGCGTTTAGATTTTCGGTGAGGGACACCGTAATGTGCTCCGGCAGCTTGGTATTTGGCATAAATTCTCCCCCTTCGATTCATACTAACCAAGAACAAATTCTTCCGTTTTCGTTTGTTATGGTTGCCGTTGGGGAGGGGTTTTATGCTTACGGTTTTGATTCGGTCGGTGGTGCTTTACCTCTGCATTATGATTTTTATGCGTTTAATGGGGAAACGCCAATTAGGCGAACTGCAGCCTGCGGAACTGGTGATCTCGGTGCTGATCTCCAACATCGTCTCCCTGCCGGTGGAGGATCCGGATGTGCCGCTGCTCATGGGGATCATCCCGGTGGCAGTGCTGGTGGGGTTGGAGCTGATTGTCAGCCTTTTAAGCCTGCGGTTTCGCAGCATCCGCACCCTCATGGGAGGAAACCCGGTGGTGATTATCCACAACGGAGTGGTGGACCAGGGCGCGCTGAAAAATTTGCGGTTTTCCATTGACGACTTAATGGAAAGCCTGCGCAGTCAGGGAATCTTCGATCTCACCCAAATCCAGTACGCCATTGTGGAAACCAACGGTACGGTCTCTATTCTTCCCTACGAAAAGGACGCTCCCGTCACTCCCAAACAGCTCAAACTTACCCTGGCTCCCCAGGAAGTGCCGGTGATCGTCATCAGTGACGGGATCCTGCTGGAGGACGGCCTGCGAGGGGCTTCCATGAGCCGGAAACAGCTGACCAAAATTCTGGAAAAGGAGCACATCCCCTTGGAGCAGGTGTTCCTCCTTTCCGCCAATAAAAGCCATCAATACACTCTGATTCCCAAGGAGGAAAAGAAGAAATGAAGCGACTGGTTGCCATTCTGGTGATTATCCTGATTTTAATTGTACTGGGACTTTTGTCCATCTGGCGGCTGAGTCAAGACATGGACGTCTATGTCTCCCGGATCGACACCATCCAGCAGTCGGTAGCCCAAAAGCAGCCGAATCTGGCGCTGATTGCCCAAACCCGAGAGGATTGGGAAAAGGAAATGCAGCTTCTCACCCTATTTCTCTACCATTCTTCCTTGGAAGAAATCGCTGAAAAATGGCTGGAAGTGGAATTATTCTGCAAAGAAGGCAACTACACTGCTGCCCACAACACCTTACAGCTTCTCAAACAGGATTGGGAACAACTCTATTTCCAAGAGCTTCCGGTACCCCAGAATGTGCTGTAAGAACCATTCCTTGTGCGCATCCCCTACCCGATCCACTTACGACATCCTGAAATAAGGATATGCGATTGCCACTATTCAATTCGCCAAAACCAAATTTTACGGCAAAAGAATAATTGTATGGATCAGCTCTAAAGATTGTTCGGTTTTCCTTGCATTTTATCGAAAAATCCGGTATACTGGGCTTATCTTTGTTTTGGTATTTTCAAAGAAGGAGAAAGCAATCATGGAAGAAAAGAAGCGCAGTTCCTTTACCGGCAAAATCGGCTTTGTGCTGGCAGCCGCCGGATCTGCTATCGGACTGGGAAATCTCTGGCGATTCCCCTATCTGGCAGCAAAATACGGCGGCGGCACCTTTTTGCTAGTGTACATTATCCTGGCAGTGACCTTTGGCTTTGCATTGATGGTAGCGGAAATTGCCATCGGGCGAAAAACCGGCCTCAGCGCCATTGGGGCATTTAAAAAGCTGAACAAGAAATGGGCCTTTTTAGGGGTGCTCACCTCCTTGGTGCCCATCATCATCTTCCCCTACTACAGCGTCATCGGCGGTTGGGTCACCAAATACATTGCCCAGTACGCCACCGGCGGGGCCGCCCAAGCGGCAGATCCCAACTTTTTCAACCAGTATATCGCCCAGCCGATTGAACCGGTTTTCTGGTTTGTGCTGTTCATTGCCATTACCTTTGTTATTGTCCTGTTAGGGGTAGAAAAAGGGGTGGAAAAGGCCAGTAAATTTATGATGCCGGTGCTGGCGGTACTTTCGGTAATCATCGCCATCTTTACCGTCACCATGCCGGGATCCCTGGAAGGGGTGCTTTACTACATTACCCCGGATTTCTCCAACTTCTCCGGCACCACCATTTTGGCAGCGGTAGGACAGCTGTTTTACTCCATGTCCTTGGCTATGGGCATTATGATTACCTACGGCTCCTATATGAAAAAGGACGTGCACATTGAATCCTCCGTCCACCAAATCGAACTTTGCGACACCGGTTTTGCTTTGATCGCCGGGCTGATGATCGTACCGGCATTTTACGTCTTTTCCGGGGGCAACGCTTCCGAAATGAACGCCGGACCGGGATTGATGTTCCAAACTCTGCCCCAGGTATTTGAACGGATGAGCGGCGGGATTCCCTGGCTGAGCAACGTCATTGGATGTATTTTCTTTGTTTTGGTGTTCTTTGCCGCCTTAACATCCAGCATCTCTCTGATGGAGACCATCGTTTCCATTCTCTGTGACAAGCTTAAACTCACTCGGTTAAAAGCCTGTATTCTGGTAGGAATCGGCGCTCTGGTGATTGGATTACCTTCCTGCCTGGGATTCAGCATTTGGAGCGGCGTCACCTTCTTGGGCAGCATGACCATTCTGGACTTTTTCGATTTCCTCAGCAACTCGGTGCTGATGCCCATTGTGGCCTTTTTGACCTGTATCTTTGTGGGATACGTGATTGGAGTAAAGTCCATTGCCGATGAAGTGGGGCTCAACGGAAAGTTCAAACTGAAAAAACTGTTTAACGTCATGATCAAGTATATCGCCCCTCTCTGCCTGGTGTCCATTTTGGTGTCCTCCGTGTTGGACGGGCTGGGCATTTTCGACATCTAATCCCAAAACGAATCTAATTGTGACACCCACGACAATTCTGTTGTGGGTGTTTTTCTGTCCATCCAAGCAAAATTCACAGTCCATTCATCTGGTTTTCTTGACAAATCAACAGGAAAAGGGTATACTAAACTATCGCACAGAACGAGAAAAAGGAGGTGTGCAACATGGAAAACACCAAGACCATTGCAGTGAACCGGAAAGCCCGGCACGATTACTTTGTGCTGGAATCTCTGGAAACTGGCATTGAACTCACCGGTACCGAGGTCAAGTCCATCCGCAAAGGGCAGGTCAATTTAAAAGACAGCTGGTGTTCCATCGACAAAGGCGAACTTTTCGTCAAAGGAATGCACATCTCCCCTTACGAACAAGGCAACATTTTCAACCGAGATCCTTTTCGGGTACGGAAATTGTTGGCCCACCGCAAGGAGATCGACCGGTTGTACGGGCGGCTCAAACAGGAAGGCATCTCTCTGATTCCCTTATCCCTGTACTTCAAAGGCAGCCGGGTCAAGGTACAGCTGGGACTGTGCAAAGGCAAAAAGCTCTATGACAAACGCCAAGACATGGCCAAGCGAGCCGCTAAGCGGGAAATCGACCGAGCCATGAAGGAGAAAAACCGGTAAGTTCAAAGAGCAAACTTACAATGGGGGCGTAAAGGTTTCGACGGGGACCGTGCAGCTCTGTAAGCGGGCCGTGTGGGTGAAAACACGTTAATCGTCACACCTAAATATAAACGCTAACAAGAATACTAGTCGTTTTGAACTCTGCGCAGCGTAATTAAATTACGCTGTCCGCTGCGGCAGATTGCCGTGCTCTGACGCAGTGCTAACTTAAAGCGGTGGACTTGTTCGGCGTTTGCCTCGGCGCCGAAGAGGTTTTATGAGGCTGTCTTCTAAAAAAGGCTGACTGTTGCCGGTTTTAGAAGGAAAGAAAGAACAGTCTACGCTCGTAGAAAGCAGAGGGAATCGATTTTCGGACAGGGGTTCGATTCCCCTCGCCTCCACCAAAACCAACAAATCCGAACCTTGTGCCGGTTGGCGATGGGTTCGGGTTTTCTTTTTTCAAGGGATAATTCGGAAAAGTCAGTAAACCTTCGGAAGACAGAATTGACGGAACAACTTTGGAAAAAAGCGCCCAGATCGCAGTTCATGCGCATGACGGAAAAAGCAACTGCCATAAGATAAAATACAATTCCATTCCGCCAGCGGGCAAATCAAATCGCTGTAAAACATCTTCACCCCCTGCTATCTCTCATTTTAAACAGAATTTTTTATCTTTCTCAGATAATTTACCACAATTTGCTTGTTTCTCAACGCGATACTTGGTATAATGAGAGTAATGAAAATGGAAAGGGCTGTCCTAGAAAAAGATAAACACCAAAGCCCCCATTTAGATTGATTCCGCATTCCTTGGAGGTAACCAAAGAGCCTCGAGAAGGATTGAGATGGGAAAGGAAGGTTTATTATGGCACAAAAAGAAGAAAGCTCCGCAAAGCAGGCAGCTGCCAAGGAGGCTGCTGCGCCCGCGGTTAAAAAGGAGGCGCCGGTTGCCGCAAAAGCAGCTCCTGCAAAAGAGCCTGCACCAGCTAAAAAAGAAACTGCGCCGGTTGGGAAAGAATCTACATTAACTGCAAAAGAATCTACACCAACTGCAAAAAAGACTGCGACGGCCAAGAAAGAACCTGTACCAGCGGTAAAAGAGCCTGTATCAGCGAATAAAGAAGCTGCACCGGCGGTCAAGGAGCCTGTGCCGGCTAAAAAGGAAGCTGCACCAGCCGCAAAAAAGACCGCGCCAGCGAAAAAGGAAGCCGCGCCAGCCGCAAAAAAGACGGCATCGGCTAAAAAAGAAACTGCGCCGACTGCGAAAAAGACCGCATCGGCTGCAAAAAAGACGGAGGCATCCGGAAAGAAAACAACGTCTACTAAGAAAAAGGCTGCTTCCGCAAAAAAGGAGACGGGATCTATGACGGAAAAAACAAAAGCCGCTGAAAAAGGAGCGGCATCTGCGCAAAAGAAGGAGGACGCTCCTGCTCCTCAGGAAGCGGCTCCAATCCAAGTTATGACCGACCTGCCCCGGAGAAGCGTTGCGTTCATTGGTTCGGAATGCCATCCGTTTGTGAAAACCGGCGGTTTGGGAGACGTCATGTACGCATTGCCTCGGGAACTGGTACGGTTAAACTGCGACGTCCGTGTGATTCTGCCCCGATACGCCTGCATCCCGCAGAAATATCAGGATAAAATGGTTTACCGCGGCGAGTTTTACATGGATCT
>DVGY01000134.1 GCA_018712465.1 Candidatus Egerieicola pullicola
ATGATAACGTCGGTATCCACGTTGTCGCCGTATTTATGGACGGTGCCTTGTGCGATCATGAGGATCAGTCCTTTCACTGGAAGTTGGAGGTCTTAAAGTTTAGGTCCAGCCTTTTAGGAAAACAAAATTGAAAATCTTTTTTCCGAAGGCATGGCGGGTGCAGGGCAACGCCCTGCAAGAAAATCATATTTCTTGGACTCAATTTCGCATCAGGCAACTTGCCTCCGCGAAACGAGCGCAAAAAGGGTCATAATGGGGGAAGATAAAACCGGGCGAGTGGTGGTGTCCGGAACCTAAAACCGGCCCCGGACGACTGCCGCAGGCAGAGGGAGGGGGCAACGGTTTGCCGAAACCTTTTCCTCCTGCAAACCGATTCGCACCCAGGGAAAACCTCCTCCGGTTTTCCCTTCTTTCAAAATCAAAGATTTTGAAATTCACCCTATCCCGGATGGGGACCAAGCACCTGCCGCAAGGAATATGGTTCGCCTATCCCTTGCCAAGGTGCTTTTTTGTGGGGTTTCACCCCACACCCGGAAAAACTTTTTTGAAAAAAAGTTTTATCAAAAAACTTTACTTATTCCGCTGCCTGAATCGTCGCCGGATCTGTAATCTTGCCAGTGACCGCGCTTGCCGCCGCCACCGCCGGGCTGGCCAGGTAGACTTCGCTGGTGATGTGTCCCATCCGGCCCACAAAGTTCCGGTTGGTGGTGCTCACTGCTTTTTCTCCTTCTGCCAAAATGCCCATATGGCCACCTAAGCAGGGACCGCAGGTAGGAGTAGAGACGATGCAGCCCGCTTCAATAAAGGCTTCCAGCCAACCCCGCTTCAAAGCTTCCAGGTAGATGGCCTGAGTGCCGGGAATGATGATGGCGCGAACGTCCTTGGCTACCTTCCGGCCTTTCAAGATCTTGTAGGCCGCTTCCAGGTCGCTGAGCCGGCCGTTGGTGCAGGAGCCAATCACCACCTGGTCAATGGCGATATCTGGAATCTGATCGAAGGTGCGGGTGTTTTCCGGCAGATGGGGGAAGGAAACGGTGGACTGAACCTTGCTCAGATCAATCTCAATGACCTTCTCGTACTCTGCGTCTTCATCCGCTTGGTACACCTTGTATTCCCGGTGCACCCGTTGGTTGACGTAGGCCAAGGTAATGTCGTCTACCTCAAAGATGCCGTTTTTCGCCCCGGCTTCAATGGCCATGTTGGCCATGCAGAGGCGATCGTCCATGGAAAGGCTCTTCAAACCAGGACCGGTGAACTCCATGGATTTGTACAGAGCGCCATCCACTCCGATCATGCCGATGATGTGCAGGATCACGTCCTTGCCGGACACCCAGCCCTGCAACTGGCCAGTCAGGTAAAACTTGATGGCACTGGGTACCTTAAACCAAGCCTGGCCGGTGGCCATGCCGGCAGCCATATCGGTGGAACCCACCCCGGTGGAGAAAGCACCCACAGCACCGTAGGTGCAGGTGTGGCTGTCGGCGCCGATAATGCAGTCGCCGGGGGCCACAATGCCCTGTTCCGGGAGCAGGGCGTGCTCGATGCCCATCTGTCCTACATCGAAGTAGTTGTCGATGTCGTACTTCCGGGCAAAAGTGCGCACCTGCTTGCACTGCTGAGCGGCCTTGATGTCCTTGTTGGGGGTGAAGTGGTCCATCACCAGAGAGATTTTGCTTTTGTGGAAGACGTGGTCAAAGCCCGCCTTTTCAAATTCATTGATGGCCACCGGAGAGGTGATGTCGTTGCCCAGCACCATGTCCA
Organism: Candidatus Egerieicola pullicola; assembly: GCA_018712465.1. Classification (GTDB taxonomy): domain Bacteria; phylum Bacillota; class Clostridia; order Oscillospirales; family Ruminococcaceae; genus Egerieicola; species Egerieicola pullicola. Next base: position 1,762 of record DVGY01000134.1, read on the forward strand.
GGTTGGCACGGATGAGCTGGCCGGGAACCACTTTGTCCAAACCGGCGTGGGCGGCCAGGATTTTTTGAGTCATGGTCATACCCATGAAAATCAGTCCTTTCACTTAAGATTTCGGTCCAGCCTTTTAGGAAAACAAGATTGAAAATCTTTTTTCCGAAGGCATGGCGGGTGCAGGGCAGCGCCCTGCAAACAAATCGGAATTGTTTTATAAGGGTCCGTGGCAGTCAAATCATGTAGCCGGGGTGTGGAAGATGGAATCTAAAACCGGCGGCCCGATGTGAAACGGGGGCCGTCAACCGTTTGCCGGATTCTAACAGTCAAACCCTCGACCTGCCCGCCCGCTCTGCGCAGGGGTAGGTGATTTTTTGTCCGCCCGTTCCCGACTGGCCCGGAAGGAACCAGCCATCATTATGACTGCACTTGCTTCAAAAATACTGTGGCAAGTTGCCTGGGTGAATTCAGGATAGAAAAGAAAACAAAAACCTTTGTGGGGCGTCTGCCCCACACCCCGAGAAACTTTTAAGTTATTTCCGTACCTGATTGATGGCGCTAATCAAAGCGTAGATAGAAGCGGCGATAATGTCGCTGTGCTCTCCCACGCCCCAGTATACCTTGCCCTGATACTCAATACCCACATAGGCCACTGCCTGGCTCTTACTGGACTGGGTCAAGGCGTGTTCGGTGTAGGCCACAATGGTGTAGTCCATTCCCAAGATCTCTTTGGCGGCGTTGCTCACTGCATCCAACCGCCCGTTGCCGGAAGCGGTGGCAGTCCGGCGCACCCCTTTGTCCTCCAAGGTCAGATCTACGGTGATGTCCTCCCCGTGACGGCGGAAGTGGTAGTCTCCCAAAGACACTGCGCCTTCCACATGGCAGTATTCCTTGCGGAAGATAGAGAACACCTCATCGGCGCTCAGCTCCTTGTGGGCGTGGTCGGACACGCCCTTGACGCTGTACCCAAAGTGCTCCCGCATTTTGGGAGGCAGATGGTAGCCGAACTTCTGCTCCAACAGATAACCGATGCCGCCCTTGCCGGACTGGGAGTTGATCCGGATTACGTCCTTTTCGTATTCCCGGCCCACATCCTTGGGGTCGATGGGCAGATAGGGTACCGTCCACTGATGGAGGTTCTTTTCCTTGCGCCACTCCATACCCTTGGCAATGGCGTCCTGGTGGGAACCGGAGAAGGCGGCAAACACCAGTTTGCCCGCATAGGGCTGACGGTCGCCTACCGGCATTTTGGTGGCCTTTTCGTAGGCGGTCACCGTTTCGTTCATGTTGGAGAAGTCCAGTTTCGGATCAATGCCATGGCTGAACAGGTTCATGGCCACGGTGACGATGTCCACGTTGCCGGTGCGTTCCCCGTTGCCGAAAAGGGTGCCTTCCACCCGGTCGGCGCCTGCCAACAGACCCAGTTCGGTATCCGCCACGGCACAGCCCCGGTCATTGTGGGGGTGGAGGGAGATGATGACGTTTTCCCGGTCGTGAAGGTGCTTGCTCATGTACTCCACCTGGCAGGCATAGACGTGGGGAGAACTCATCTCCACCGTCACCGGCAGATTGATAATCACCGGCCGTTCCTTGGTGGGCTTCCAAATGTCGATGACCCGGTTGCAGATCTCCAAGGCAAATTCCGGTTCGGTTCCGGTGAAGGATTCCGGGGAGTACTCAAAGCGGTAGTGATCCTCGTAGCCCTTCACGTATTGGTTGAACAGCTCTGCGCCCTGTACGGCAATGTCGATGATGGCGTCTTTGTCCCGCTTAAATACCTGTTCCCGTTGGGCCACACTGGTGGAGTTATACAGGTGGACAATGGCGTGCTTGCAGCCCTTCAAAGCTTCAAAAGTGCGCTTGATAATGTGTTCCCGGGACTGGGTCAGCACCTGGATGGTGACGTCGTCCGGGATCAAATCCTTTTCAATCAAGGTGCGCAGAAATTCAAATTCCGTTTCGCTGGCGGCAGGGAATCCCACTTCGATTTCCTTAAAACCGATCTGCACCAGATATTGGAAGAAGTCCAGCTTTTCCTCCAAGCTCATAGGCACCACCAGGGCCTGGTTGCCGTCCCGCAAATCCACGCTGCACCAGATGGGGGCATGGTCCACGGCATCCTTTTTCACCCAGTCGTAGCAGGGTTCCGGGGGAAGAAAAAATCCCTTTTGATACTTGTCTGCATTTTTCATTTGGTACACTCACCTTTCCTCGCTGAACTGTCAGCGAAACCAAATCAGGACTCTTTGGATGGGTGGGTCAAACTAGAAAAGAGAGGTTTTTTCCGGCACAAAAAAACCTTCATCTAATTGCAGCGAAAACTGCAAAGAGACGAAGGCTAAACTCCGTGGTACCACTCTTCTTGACACTTTTTGTGTCCACTCAACCGAAGATCGGCAGAAAATCTGCGAATCCCGACCCCCGATAACGGAGGGGCATTCCGTTCCCACCTACTGAGGGTTTCCCCCGTTGGGCGGACAGCTAAAGAGCCAGCCAAACAAGCCCCCGTCTCCGCCTTACACCAGCCGGCGGTTCTCTGGGCACAGAGCACTTGTTCTTCTCTCTTATCCTCGCCTTTTTCCTATTATGGGTTCTATTGTACCAGACAGGGTGAGATTTGTCAACCGGTTTTTGGAAGGAGGATGAAAAAGGAAAAGAAAATCCCAAGACTGGCAGGGGGATGAAAATAAAAAGCCCCTAAAAAGTTTGGATTCTTCCAAAGCCAAATAAGACCTGCCTTCCCGCCTGGCAGCACTCTTCCTTTTTGTCACCTCTTCCCCTTTGTCATCTTCCCCACTGCTTCCACCAGCCGTTCCACCTCGGCGGGGGTGTTAAAAGCACCGATGCTGCACCGCACTGCTCCTTCCTCCAGGGTACCCAACTGGGCGTGGGCAGAGGGGGCACAGTGAAGGCCGCCTCGCAGGGCAAATCCCTTCTGCCCCAGTACATTGGCGGCTTGTTGACTGGTGTAGCCGGCGATGTTAAACAGCATCAGCGGCATCCGCTCTCCCCCTCGGTAGCCCTGGGTGTACACCTGCACTCCGGGGATCCGGCTCAACCCCTGCTCCAGCTTCCGACAGAGAGCCAGCTCCCGTTCCAAAGCAGCCTGCCCCAACTGTTTGCGCCAAACTACTCCTGCTCCCAGTCCCAGAATGCCGGGGGTGTTCAGGGTGCCGGGTTCCAAACGGTCGGGATAAAACTCCGGCATAGCCGGGTCGGCGCTGTTGCTGCCGGTGCCGCCGTAAAGTAGCGGGGGCAGCTGAGCATTTTCCCCTAGCAGCAGCACCCCGATCCCTGCTGGGCCGTAAAACCCCTTGTGCCCTGCCAAGCAAAGATAGTCGATGTGATCCTGCTTCAAATTTAAGGGCAGACTACCTCCGGTTTGGGCGGCATCCACCGCAAAGGGCACTCCCATTCGATGGCACACCGCTCCAATCTCTCTCACCGGGAACACCTGGCCGGTGACGTTGGAGCCGTGGGTACACTCCACCAAGGCGGTGTCGGGACGGATCCGGCTGGCGATTCCCTCCACCAGATCCGCCCCAGTCCCCGGGACCTGTTCCCACCGCACCT
>DVGY01000135.1 GCA_018712465.1 Candidatus Egerieicola pullicola
CACACCGCAGCCGGAAGCAATCAGCATGGGAATAAAGCTCTTGCCAGACAGGCCGAACCGCCGGAAGATCTTATCCATAATGAAAGCAACCCGAGCCATGTAGCCGCAGTCCTCCAAAATGGAGAGCAGCAAGAACAAAATAAACATCTGGGGCACAAAGCCCAGCACAGCGCCGACACCGGCCACAATGCCGTCCAGAATCAGGCTTTGCAGCCAATCGGCAGCGCCTACGGCGTTCAGGCCGTCTTCAATAAGCACCGGGATACCGGGAACCCACAAACCGTAATCGTTTACCACAGGTTCTTCCAGGGACATCAAAGCCTGAGCCTCCGTGCTTTCGGTATCCACATCCAGGCTGGCCAACGCTTCGCCCAGGGGATCCTCCGCTTCAGCAGACTCCTCCAGGGCGGCGTCCAGATCTTCAGAGAAGGTTTCGGCGTCCACATCCATGGAAACCGCCAATTCTTCCACCGCAGCGGCGTATTCCTCTTCATAGGTTTCCACTGCTTCGTTGTAGGCATCCTGGCCAAAGCCCAAGAACCAACCGTCCCCGAACACACCGTCGTTGGCCCAGTCGGTGGCGATGGCGCCGATCCAGCTCACCGAGATATAGTAGACGATAAACATAATGGCCGCAAAGATAGGCAGCGCCGCCCAACGGTTGGTAACCACCCGGTCGATTTTATCGGAGGTGCTTAAAGCCGCCGCTTTCTTGACCATGCAGCCGCCCACCATTTTGGCAATGAGGGTGTAACGCTGGTCGGTGATGATGCTCTCTGCATCGTCGTCCATCTCATGCTCCAGATCAGCGGAAATCTTTTCCACGGTTTCAGCCGGCTGATACTGCTCTACCATCTGTTCATCCCGTTCCAGCAGCTTCACTGCCACCCAGCGGTTATCCGCTTCCGGGCAGGAGGCCTGCACGGCGGAGATAGCTTCTTCCACCGGCTGGTCAAAGCGATAGGGCAAAGGCTGATCCTTCCCCGCCACCGAAATGGCCAGTTTAGCAGCTTCCAGGCTGTTGGTGCCTTTCAGTGCGCTGATCTCGATGACTGGGCAGCCCAGCTGCTTTTCCAGCTTTTTGGCGTCGATTTGAATGCCGTTTTTCTCCAACAGGTCGCTCATATTCAAAGCAACCACCATGGGGATTCCCAGCTCCAACAGCTGGGTGGTGAGATAGAGGTTCCGCTCCAGGTTGGTGGCATCCACCAGATTCAGTATAACATCCGGATGCTCTTCCAGCAAGAACTTTCTGCTGATGACCTCTTCCAACGTATAGGGAGAGAGGGAATAAATGCCGGGCAGGTCGGTGACGATCACATCTTTATGCTTTTTCAGCCGGCCTTCCTTCTTTTCCACCGTTACGCCGGGCCAGTTGCCCACGTATTGGTTGGAGCCGGTCAAGTCGTTGAACAAAGTGGTTTTCCCACAGTTCGGGTTGCCGGCCAGAGCAATGTTAATACTCATAGATTTCTCCTTTCCGAATCAATCCTAGTGGAAGAATTTCTCAAATTTCCTCCACCAGGACGTTTTCCGCCTCGCTTTTGCGCAGGCTCAGTTCATATCCCCGAAGGGTCACCTCCAAAGGGTCTCCCAAAGGAGCCACCTTGCGCAGATAAATTTCCACGCCCTTGGTGATCCCCATATCCATCAAACGCCGTTTGATGGCGCCGGTACCGGCGAGCTTTTGCACCTTTACGGTCTCCCCAATCTTGGCATCCCGCAGTGTTTTCATGACTTGATCTCCTTTCCTGACAATTCAGCTCTCTCCTCCAACCGCTTACAGAACGCTCTATTCCTTGCCGCAGCAGAGGATCTTTGCCGCCATGGATTGGCTGATGGCCACCCGGGATTCCTTCACCCGGACAATCACATTCCCGCCCATGCGGTTGACCACACTCACTTCGCTGCCCTTGGTAAAACCCAAAGTTTCCAAAAAGCGCTTAGTGTCCTCCTTGCCTTTCACCGACATCACCTGCATCTCCACGCCGGCATCTGCCATAGCCAAAGGGATTACTCCCCCGATCGGCGCCGGATTCGCCCGGCCGGTCACAGATTGTTCTGCCCACATACTGTTTCAACTCCCTTTCGGAACATAACTTGCGATTAGTGAAAGCTAACTTCTGACTAAACTTTATCTTACTCAAGTTAGTCTTAGCTGTCAATATTAGTTTAGAAGAATTGTAGAAGTGCACACAAACAAAGTTATCTAAAACTAATTCTTTGACAGATTTTCCAAATTTCCCCATCCTGTGCTGCCGGAGAAAATATTGCCTGTTTGTAAATTATCCGTATTGATTTTATTCTCTCCCTTGATTTTCCTGTGCAAGTGGACTATACTCGTTTTAGCACTCTGAGAAGTTGAGTGCTAAAACCTGGAATTAAGAAGGGATTATTCTTTATGGCAACCAAAGAATTTAAAGCAGAATCCAAAAAGCTGCTGGATATGATGATCAATTCCATCTATACCCACAAGGAGATTTTCCTGCGGGAGCTGATTTCCAACGCCAGCGATGCTTTGGACAAGCGGCATTTCGTCCAACTCACCGACCATTCCGGCAAATCGGAAGAGCTGTTCATCCATCTGGCATACGACAAAGATGCCAGAACCATTACCATTGAAGACAACGGTATCGGCATGACGGCGGAAGAACTGGAAAATAATCTGGGCACGATCGCCAAGAGCGGCTCTTTGGACTTTAAACAGGAAAACGGCGGCCAGGAAGACATGGACATCATCGGCCAGTTCGGCGTTGGGTTCTACTCCGCCTTTATGGTGGCGGACAAAGTCACCGTCAACACCAAGTCTTTGACCACCGGAGAAAGCAGCCGGTGGGAGAGCAGCGGCGCAGAAGGATACGACATCACCGAAGGCGACCGACAGACGCCCGGCACCGAAGTGGTCCTTCATATCAAAGAAAGTGACGAAAACAACAACTACGACGAATTCTTGGATCAGTACCGGCTGCAAAGCCTGGTGAAGAAATACTCCGACTACATCCGTTACCCCATCCGGATGGAAGTTTCCACCTCCAAGCGGAAAGCGGACGCCAAAGAGGACGACTACAGCGAAGAAGCCTACGAAACGGTCACCGAAACCCAGACCTTAAACAGCATGACTCCCATCTGGAAGAAGTCTAAGAGCGAAACCACCCAGGAAGAGCTGAATAACTTCTATAAAGAACACTTCTTCGACATGAATGATCCGGTGCGGGTGATCCAAACCAAAACCGAAGGCAGCGCTACCTACAGCGCCCTGCTGTTCATTCCGGAAAAGCCCCCCTACAACTACTATACTAAGGATTACGAAAAGGGCCTTCAGCTCTACGCCAGCGGCGTGCTGATTATGGACAAGTGCCCGGATCTGCTGCCGGACTATTTCAACTTCGTTCGGGGTTTGGTGGACAGCGAAGATTTGTCCTTGAACATCTCCCGTGAAATGCTCCAGCACGACCATCAGCTGAAGCTCATCGCCAAGAGTCTGGAAAAGAAGATTAAGAGCGAACTGCAAAAGCTTATGACCGAAAACCGGGAAGCCTACGAAAAGTTCTTCCAGAGCTTCGGCGTTCAGTTGAAGTACGGCGTTTATGCCGACTACGGCATGCACAAGGATGTGCTCCAGGACCTGCTGCTGTTCTACTCCTCCAGCCAGCAAAAGCCGGTGACCCTAAAAGAATACGTCTCCCGGATGAAGGAAGATCAAAAAGAGATCTACTACTGCGCCGGGGACAGCATTGCCCGGATCGACTCTCTGCCCCAAACCGAGTTGGTTAAGGACAAAGGCTATGAAATCCTCTACCTCACCGACGATGTCGATGAGTTCGCCCTGCAAATGCTGATGGAATACGACGGCAAAAAGTTTGCTTCCATCAGCGCAGAGGGCGCCGATTTCTCCACCCAGGAAGAAAAAGACCAGGCCAAACAGGCACAGGAAACCAACCAATCTCTGTTGGACGCCATGAAGAATGCCTTGGGCGACAAGGTGAAGGAAGTCAAGATCACCACACGGCTCAAGAGCCACCCGGTTTGCCTGTCTGCGGCAGGCAGCCTGTCTCTGGAAATGGAAAAGGTGCTCAACCAGATGCCCGGTCAGCAGCCGGTGAAGGCGGAACGGGTATTGGAGGTCAATCCCAATCATCCTCTGTTTGCCAAATTGTCTGCGCTGAAGGACACCGACTCCGAAAAGCTGAAAGACTACACCGAAATCCTCTACCAGCAGGCACTGTTATTGGAAGGCCTGCCCATGGACGACCCGGCGGAGTACGTCCAGAAGGTGTGCAAGATTTTGGAAGAACAACCGTAATTTTAAAAGAGCGCATCTAGTCTTTCCTGTATTGTTACAACACAAGCCCGGTCTCTGTTGGGAGATCGGGTTTTTTGTAAAGTATTTTCCCTTTACTTGTAAAATCCTTTTATTTCTGGTATACTAAAATGAATCAAATTCCCCTGCCGAAAGGAGTGTATTCCCCATGAAACTCCAGGAATCCGGTGAAAACTATCTGGAAACCATCCTCATTCTTCATCAACGAACGGGTTTTGTCCGGTCGGTGGACATCGCCAACGAAATGGGCTTCAGTAAGCCCAGCATCAGCCACGCCATGGGGCTGCTGAAAGACGGCGGTTATATCACCATGGATCCCCGTACCAACCAGATCCTCCTCACTCCTGCCGGAGAAGAGGTAGCCAGCCGCATCTACGAGCGCCACTGCGTGCTCCGGGAAATGCTGATGGCCCTGGGTGTCAGCGAAGAAGTGGCTTCTGCCGACGCCTGCAAAATTGAGCACGACCTTTCCGAAGAAACCTTTGCCTGCCTCAAACGCCATGTACAGGCCATGAAAAAGCCGGCAGAGGAAAGCAAGTAACCGTTTTTTATCCCATTGTATTTTACAGTCCCCGCCATTGGTGGGGGCTCCTTTTGTCCAGGAGGTTTTGTCATGACCTTACCCCCTTATCTCTCTCCCCTCTTCCAGCGGTTTGCCCACGCCGGATACCGCTGCTACGCTGTGGGGGGCTGCGTGCGGGACAGTATTATGGGAATAGTACCCCAAGATTACGACCTCTGCACCGATGCCAAGCCGGAAACCACTCTATCCCTGTTTTCCGACTATCGCTGCATTCCCACCGGACTGCGCCACGGCACCGTCACCGTGTTGGCCCAAGGGCACCCGGTGGAAATCACCACCTTCCGCACCGAAGGCAGCTACACCGACGGCCGACGGCCGGATTGGGTGTCCTTCACTCCCTCCTTGGAGCAGGACCTGTCCCGGCGGGACTTCACCGTCAACGCCGTGGCATTTTCTCCGGAAGAAGGCATTCTTGATCCCTTTGGGGGACAGACAGATCTGAAACAAGGACTGCTCCGCTGCGTGGGAAATCCGGCAAAGCGGTTTTCGGAAGATGCTTTGCGGATTCTGCGCTGTCTGCGGTTTTCCTCTGTATTGGGCTTTTCCATCCACCCGGACACAGCCAAGGCGCTGAACCAAACCGCTTCCCGCTTAAATGTAGTCAGCGGAGAACGGGTTGCAGCAGAACTGAAAAAACTGCTCTGCGGCAAAGAGGTGCGCCGAATTCTGTTGGATTGGCCTCAGGTATTAGGCGTGGTACTGCCGGAACTTTTGCCTATGGTAGGCTGCCCCCAGCACACCCCCTACCACAAATATGATGTTTGGGGACACACCGCTGCTGCGGTGGAAGCCATTCCTCCCAAACCGGAACTGCGTCTGGCTATGTTGTTCCACGATGCTGGAAAACCTGCCTGCGCCTTTACCGACGAAGCGGGAATCGACCATTTTTACGGTCACGGCAAGGTCAGTGCTCAACTGGCCCAAACCGCCCTTACCCGGTTGAAATGGGATAAGGCCACCCTGGAAACAGTGGTGGATCTCTGCCTGCTCCATGACCGGGTGCTGGTGCCCACCCTCCCAGCGGTAAAACGACTGCTGCGGAAAATCGGTCCGGAGCGGCTGGACCAGTTACTTTACGTGAAGGAAGCGGACACTCTGGCCCAATCTGATCTGGCCCTGCCCCGGATGGAGCAGCACCAACAAATCCGCCGGCTGGCCCAACAGATTTTGCAGGAACAAAGCTGTTTTTCCCGGAAGGACCTGGCCGTTACCGGCAAAGATCTGTTGGCGGAGGGAATCCCGGCCGGGCCGGCTGTAGGAAAAGCATTGGAAGTCCTGCTGAATGCCGTGATCGACGGCAAAATTTCCAATCAACGGGAAGTATTACTTCAATATCTCAGGGAGGAAAGCCCATGGACTTGACAGAACTTTACCGCCACTGCACCCTCTGTCCCCGGCAGTGCGGGGTGGACCGCACCGCAGGACAGCGAGGGTTTTGCGGCCAACCTGCCCACATTCAAGCCGCCCGCGCTTCCCTCCATAAATGGGAAGAACCTTGTCTGGCCGGAGAACATGGCGCCGGCACCATCTTTTTCACCGGCTGCACCATGGACTGCTTGTTCTGCCAAAATCAAGAATTGAAGCAGCCTGGCGCCGGCTGGCCCATTGGTCCAGAGCGGTTTGCCCAAATTTGTTTGGAACTCCAGCAACAGAAGGCTGCCTGTCTGGACTTGGTCACCCCCACCATGTTTCTTCCTTCCCTAATCCCGGCGCTGAAGCTGGCCAAAGAACAGGGCTGCACCCTGCCGGTGGTGTACAACACCTCCGGTTACGAACGGCCGGAACTGCTAGATCTGCTGGCAGATACCGTAGATGTCTGGCTGCCGGATTTTAAATATCTTTCGCCAAACACCGCCAAAATGTATTCCAAATCGGAAAATTATCCGCAAAATATACTTTTCGTATTAGATAAAATGGTGGAGCAGCAGCCCAACCCGGTGTTTGACCCCCAAGGATTGATGAAAAAAGGGGTCTTAATCCGACATTTAATGCTGCCCGGCATGGAACAGGAATCGAAACAGATTCTGCGCACCATCCAAAAGCGGTACGGCAACCATGTATGGTTCAGCCTAATGAGCCAGTACACCCCTACTCCGGCGGTAGCGAATCACCCGGTACTGGGCCATCCGGTCGATCGAAAAACCTACCAAAGGGTGGTGCGGTACGCCCTTTCCATTGGGTTGGAACAGGGATTTATCCAGGAAGAAGGCGCGGTAAGCGAAAGTTTCATCCCCAACTTTTCCGACGGGACCGGTCTTTTTCACCGCCCGTAATTTGGTCTTTTTCGTAAGCGGAAAAATACGACAAGATAAATGGCAATTATTTTTAATAATCGAAAGTCTTTTGCAATTCTATCTAAAATTCAAGCTTTTTCAATCCTGATTTTCTGCATAAAAAAAATGGGAAACAATTCCAAAATGCTGTCATTTAGATGGATCTTGTGTTATACTGAGACTCAGGAAATGTTCTGAGAAAGGATGTGACCGGATCTTGGGGGATCGCCCCAACATCCAAGCTTATGAAATTAACACTCGCCCAGCGCTTTCGGAACAAGAAATTTTTAATCCTGTTTTGCGTCATTGCTGTTGTGGTGGTAGCCGCCATTGCAGTCACCTGCGTAGTACTGCTCAACCAGCACCAGGAACAACAGCAGCAGGAGCATGTCCAGGAAGTCAACAAAGTGCTAGAAAATACCGACACCTTCTTTGACGGCATCACCGTCCAAGGAGTGGACATCAGCGGCATGACCATGGAAGAAGCCACCGCGGCAGTCACCGCAGTGGAGGCCAGTGCTCGCCCCACCATCCAACTCACTATGACGTACAACGGACAGAATTACGTCTATGACACCGACCGGTTCGCCTTTACCTACGACACCGCTCAGATTCTGGAAAAGGCTTATGCCATCGGGCGCACCGGTACTTCCGAAGAATGCTACGACGCCGTCCAGGACTTAAAGGAAAACCCGGTCAGCTACTCCATTACCGCCACCCTGGTAGAGGAAAGCGTCCAGGCCGTGGTGGACGATGTGGCAGCCCAGATCAATGTGCCCATGGTGAACGCCCGGGCTGTGGGCGTGGATTTCTCCAAATCCGGCTCCGACCGGTTCCAATTTGCAGAAGGCACCAGCGGTCTGGCGGTGGACACCAACGATCTGAAAGCCAAAGCCGATGCGGCGCTGGCCAAAGAGGACAAAGTGGCTACTCTGCAGGTAGTGGCCAATGAAGTTGCTCCTACCTTAACGGTGGCGGATATGCAGCCCTACGTCCAGAAGATCTGTTCCTTCTCCACCCGCTCCACCAACACCTCCGCCGGCAACCACAATATGGCTCTGGCGTTGAGTTTCTGTAACGGCACCATTGTCAATCCCGGAGAAACCTTCTCCTTCTGCCAAACCACCGGTAACTCCACCAATGGTTCCTTAGGTTATGTGGAAGCCGGCGTGATCCTCAACGGCAAAAGCGACAGCGACTACGGCGGCGGCATCTGCCAAGCTTCCACCACTCTGTATGGGGCAGTGCTTCGGGCGGACCTGACCATTGTGGAGCGGCACAACCACTCCTGGCCTTCCAGCTATGTGCCCATCGGCCAGGACGCAGCGGTGAGCTATCCCGGCACCGACTTCCAATTCCGCAACGACACCAATGTGCCGGTGTTTATCCAAGCCGGAATGGAAGGCCGGACTTTGACGGTGACGCTGTACGGCTATAAGTCCCCGGACTACGACTATATCACCATCAGCAGCCAGAAAACCGGCACCATGCCCACCAGCTTGGGTACCGGCTGCACGGCTTCCGGTGAAAAGCAATACATCAAAGACGGCCAGGTGATCCGCACCGCAGCTATCCCCAATTCTTCCTATCGGAAAGACGGAAACGGCGGTTCCAATGTAGATGCCATTGACACCGATTCTCCCAACACCGCAACCGAACCGGATACTACTACTTCTACACCGGAACCGACTCCTTCTACGCCGGAAGCGACCCCTTCTACTCCATCTTCCACCCCCTCCACTCCTTCCCAACCGTCTACGCCTTCCACTCCTTCCGAGCCGGCTTCTCAACCGGAAACTTCGCAACCAACCACCTCGGAATCAGAATCCAGCAGCACCACATCTCCCTAAAATTTTCATCGAGATGTATCTTACCCGCTCCGAATTTGGAGCGGGTTTTTTGTTGGCATTTTTGGGCATTTCGTTCATTCTGCTAAATTGTACGTACAGATTTTTAAACAAAAAAGAGGATTTTGTACGAAAATAATTTGATTCACGTAAAATTTGCCACTGGCTTTTAGGCAATTAATGAAATTTCCGGTGTGATTTTTGGCCAATGTACATAAATATACCAAAGAGGCAAAAAATTATATGGTAATTATCCACAGGATGGTGTATAATGAAACTGCGAATAACTGTGCCTCCTTTTTGGTCCCCCAAAACCAGGAGCTCACAAATAGAATCTACAGCGAAAGAGGTGTGAAACGCATCTATGGTCACTTCAAAAGATGCAGCAGGAAAAGCGGTGCCTCAACAAGCCAAAGCAGCACCCAAGTATGAGGATTTTCCCTTGTACATTTTCCACCGCGGCGAAAACTACCGTGCCTATGATTTCTTTGGCTCCCACCCCTGGAAACAAAATGGACAGGACGGGTACATCTTCCGTGTCTGGGCGCCCCACGCTCAGAGCATCCGGGTGGTAGGCGATTTCAATAACTGGGACTATAATGCTGCGCCGGAAATGCGCCGTCTCAGCGACGGCAGCTGCTGGGAGTGCTTTATCCCCAATGTTGCGGTTTACGACGCGTATAAATATTACATCAAGCGTCCTGACGGAAACATCAATTATAAGAGCGACCCCTACGGCTACCACATGGAAACCCGCCCCGGCACCGCCACAAAAATCTACGACATCGGCGGCTTCCAATGGACCGACGACGCCTATCGGGAACGGAAAAAGACAGAGAACTCTCTGGAGTCTCCCATGAATATCTATGAGATGCACATGGGAAGCTGGCGCAAGTACGACAACGGCGAATACCTCAGTTACTCCCGGGTAGCGGAACAGCTTATCCCCTATGTGAAGGAGATGGGATACACGCACATCGAGCTGATGCCCATCACCGAATATCCCTACGAGCCCTCCTGGGGCTATCAGGTCACCGGTTACTTTGCCCCCACCTCCCGGTACGGCACTCCCCATGCTTTTATGGATTTCGTCAACCAGTGCCACAAAGCCGGCATCGGAGTGATTTTGGACTGGGTTCCCGCCCACTTCCCCAAAGACGCCAACGGCCTGTATGAGTTTGACGGTGGATTCTGCTATGAATATTCCGATCCGCTGAAAAACGAACACCCCGACTGGGGCACTCGAATCTTTGACTTCGGCCGCAACGAGGTGCTGAGCTTCTTGATGAGCAGCGCTACCTTCTGGCTGGAACAGTACCACATCGACGGACTGCGGGTGGATGCTGTGGCCAGTATGCTGTACCTGGATTACGGCAAGCAGGGCGGTGAATGGCGTCCCAACAAAGACGGCGGCAACATCAACCTGGAAGCGGTGGAATTTTTCCGCAAGCTGGCCAACGCCGTGCACGAAGCCAACCCCTCAGCCCTTCTGATTGCAGAGGAATCCACCGCCTTCCCCAACGTCACCAAACCTGGTTACGACGGCGGCTTGGGCTTCCACTATAAGTGGAACATGGGCTGGATGAACGATATGCTGGTGTATATGTCCACCGACCCCTTCTTCCGCAAAGGCGTTCACAACAACCTCACCTTCTCCTTCACCTACGCTTTCAGCGAAAACTACATCCTTCCTTTGAGCCACGACGAAATTGTATACGGCAAGTGCTCCATGATCGGAAAGATGCCGGGAGATTACGACCAGCGGTTTGACAACCTGCGTACCTTCTACGCTTACATCATCGCCCATCCCGGCAAGAAATTGCTGTTTATGGGCAGCGAATTTGCCCAGCAGAATGAATGGAACTATGCTGAACAGCTGGACTGGAAGCTGCTGGAGTTTGAAAAGCACCGCCAGATGTTGGAGTATGTAAAGGATTTGAACCACTTCTATCTGCAAAACTCCGCTCTGTGGGAAAACGACACCAGCTGGGAAGGCTTCCAGTGGATCAGCCACGACGACTATGAACAAAATGTCATCTCCTTCCGCCGGATTGATAAGAAGGGCAAGGAACTGATTATCATCTGCAACTTTGCGCCGGTACTGCGGGAGAATTACTGCATCGGCGCACCTTACCGCGGCACCTACACCCCCGTTTTCTGCAGCGACGCTAAAAAATACGGCGGAAACGGTGTGGAACTCAAACCGGTAAAGAGCGACAACAAAACCCCGATGCACGGCTATGACCAGAGCATCAGCCTGACATTGCCGCCGCTGTCCACCACGTTCTACACGGTGCGCAAGTCCCCCGCTCGGAAATCGGTGGCCACTAAGACGTCCACCCGGCGCAGCCGCACTTCCGCGGTGAAAAGCGCAGCCAAAACGGCGGTGAAAAAGACGGCCAGCGCCGCAGTTCGCAAAGCCGCAAAAGCAGCCCCGAAACCGACCAAATCCAAGTCGGAGAAGGAATAAATTCATGGGAAATCATGCAGCTTGCTGCAAGGAGGTAAAATAATGTTAGAGAGACACAAGAATTGCATTGCAATGCTTCTGGCCGGCGGCCAGGGCAGCCGACTGAAGGTTCTGACGGCGGATATTGCGAAACCGGCGGTTCCTTTTGGCGGAAAATACCGGATCATCGACTTCCCCCTGTCCAACTGCATCAACTCCGGTATTGACACCGTAGGCATCCTGACTCAATATCAGCCTTTAGTCCTCAACGACTATATCGGAAACGGCCAGCCCTGGGGCCTGAACCGCAACTACGGCGGCGCCCACGTTCTGCCCCCCTACGAAAAGAAGGGCAAAACCGAATGGTACAAAGGCACAGCCAATGCCATTTACCAGAACATCAAGTTCATCGACATGTACAACCCCACCTATGTGCTGATCCTCTCCGGCGACCACATCTATAAGATGGACTACAACGCCATGCTGGAATATCACAAGGAAAAGAACGCAGACTGCACCATCGCCGTCATTAACGTTTCCTTGGAAGAAGCCAGCCGGTTCGGCATCATGAACACCAACCCCGATAACTCCATCTATGAGTTTGAAGAAAAACCCGCCCATCCCAAGAGCACCAACGCCTCCATGGGTATCTACATCTTCAACTGGAAGGTACTGCGCAAATACCTGATCGCCGACGAAGAGGATCCCAATTCCTCCAACGACTTTGGCAAAAACATTCTGCCAGCCATGTTGGCGGATAACCAGAGAATGTTTGCGTATCCCTTCTCCGGTTACTGGAAGGACGTAGGAACCATCGAAAGCCTGTGGCAGGCCAACATGGACTTGCTGGACGATTCCATCCCCTTCGATCTGAAGGATCCCGATTTCAAGATCTATGCCCGCAACTACGCCAAGCCTCCTTGCTATGTCTCCAAGGACGCAACCGTGGAGCACTCCCTGATGGCGGAAGGCTGCACCCTCCGGGGTAAAGTAGAGCACTCCATCATCTCCACCGGCTGCACCATCGGCGAAGGCGCTGTGGTAGATCACTCTGTGATTATGCCTAACACCGTAGTGGAACCCGGTGCTGTCGTGGAATATGCCATCATCGGCGAAGGCGCCACCATCGGCAAGAATGCCAAAGTAGGCGGTTCTCCCAATAAGGACATCAACGCATTTGGCGTCACTGTCATCGGTGCCGGCAAGAAGATCGAAGAAAACCAGGTTGTCAATCCCAAGGAGATTATTTAATCGACATCCGGGTTTTGAAATCTGAAATAATCGCCGGCATGACCGGCAGAATGGGTGATATAAACATGAATATGATCGGTTTAATCTTTTCCAATATCCATGACGCCAAAATGGGTGAATTGACCAAACAACGCACCCTGGCCAGCGTCCCCTTTGGCGGACGGTACCGCCTGGTGGACTTTGTGCTGTCCAACATGGTGAACTCTGAAATCACCACCATCGGCGTCATTACCAAGCAAAACTACCAGTCCCTGATGGATCATCTGGGATCCTGTGAAGAATGGGACCTGAACCGCAAGGACGGCGGCTTGTTTATCCTGCCTCCCTTCGGAGAAGGCCAGACCAGCGTATACCGGGGCAAGCTGGAAGCTCTGTACGGCGCAGAAAAGTTCCTGGCTCGGGCCAAGGGCGAGTATGTGCTGCTCAGCGACTGCAACGTCATCTGCAATATCGACTACCGTCTGGCGCTGAAATCCCACATCGAAAGCGGCGCTGACGTCACAGTTATCTGCAACCGGGAAGATCCCGCAGTAGACGGAGAAAGCAAAGACCTGGTGCTTCAAGCCGACGACAACGGCAAGGTCACCGAAGTGCTGATGCACACCGGCTATACCAAGGACAACCTCATCGGCATGGGAATGTACATCCTGAAGAAGGATCTGCTGGTAGAACGGATCTCCAAGGCGGCTGCCCAGGGCCTGTACGACTTCGAGCGGGACTTCTTGCAGCTGGAATTCAACCAGGGCATCCTGAGCATGAACACTTACGAGCACAAGTACAGCGTACTGCGCAACGTGAATGTGCCCACCTACTTCGCCAACAACCTGAAGCTGATGGACGATACCGTCCGCCAGGACATTTTCGCAGAAAACAGCCCCATCTACACTAAGGTTCGGGACGAAGCTCCCACCTTCTACATGGAAGGCTGCGAAGTGGATAACTGCCTGATCGCCGACGGCTGCCGGATTGAAGGTTCTTTGGCCAACACCCTGTTGTTCCGGGATGTGAGCGTAGCCAAGGGCGCACAGATCAAGAACTGCATCATTATGCAGGGCTCTGACATTGGCGCAGACTGCTATCTGGAAAACGCCATTATTGATAAGGATGTCACCATCACCGCTGGAAAGACCCTGGTGGGCGCACCCAATTCCCCCATTATCATCCAAAAGGGCGACACCGTTTGATTGAATGAATTTCGGACAAAGCCAGTGCCCTTTTGCGTGCTGGCTTTGTTTCCGTTCTTTCTCACTGCCCGCCCATTGAGGTAACTCCCTGCAACCATAAGAAAGGACAGCGATATGAAAATTCTCTTTGCCGCCAGCGAAGCGGCTCCCTATGTCAAAACCGGCGGCCTGGGAGACGTAGCTTACGCCCTTCCCAACGAACTGGCCAACCACCCCGATGTGGAAGTAGCGGTTATCCTTCCCTACTACAAAAAAATCAAATTCAATCCCCAGTACAACATTGAGTTCGTCACCAGCTTCGGCGTGCCGCTGAGCTGGCGTGTGCTCCACTGCGGGATCTTCAAGGCAACCACCTCTAAGCCGAACTTTACCTACTACTTCGTGGACAACGAGTACTACTTCAACCGGAACAACGTTTACGGAGATTACGACGACGGCGAACGGTTTGCCTACTTCTCCAGAGCCATTCTGGAAGCCATTTCTCACATCAACTTCTATCCCGATGTGATTCACTGCAACGACTGGCAGACTGCTTTGGTGCCCGCTTTCCTGAAGTGCTTCTACAACCACATTCCGGAATATCAACGGATCAAAACCTTGTTCACCATCCACAACATCGAGTATCAAGGCAAGGTTCCCCACGCCTTCTTCCGGGAAGTGCTGGGCCTGCCGGAAGATTGGCACGGCACCATGACCTACGATACCTGTCTGAACTTTATGAAGAGCGCCATTGTGCTGGCAGACAAGGTAAGCACCGTTTCTCGGACCTATTCCTTTGAAATCCGCAATGCTTACTATGCCCATGGCCTGGAAAATATCATCCAGCAGTACAGCTACAAATTGGCGGGTATTGTCAACGGCATTGACACCGACCTGTACAATGCTGAAACCGACAAAAACATCTACAAAAACTTCGGCCCCGGCGATTTGGAAATCAAGGCGGAGAACAAGATGTTCCTGCAGCACAAGTTGGGATTGCCGGTGGACCGGAACATCCCCATGATTGCCATGGTCACCCGTCTGGCCAGCCACAAGGGCTTGGACCTGGTGGAATATGTGGCCGGCGAAATGATGCAGCTGCCCATCCAGTTTGTGGTCATCGGCACCGGAGAAGAACGGTTTGAAAACCTGTTCCACCGTCTGGCTTGGGAGAACCCTGGCAAGATGAGCGCCAACATTATGTTCGATCCGGTATTGGCCCAGCAGCTCTACGCTTCTGCAGACCTGTTCTTGATGCCCTCCAAGAGCGAACCCTGCGGCCTGAGCCAGTTGATCGCCATGCGGTACGGCACCCTGCCCATCGTGCGGGAAACCGGCGGCCTGTTCGATACCGTTCAGCCCATCAATGTGGAGACCGGCGAAGGCAGAGGCTTTACCTTCAAAACCTACAATGCCCACGACATGCTCAACTCCATTAAGACCGCTATTTGGTTCTACAATGAACGGAAAGATCAGCTGCGCACCGTAGTAACTCACGATATGCAGTTGGATCTCAGCTGGAAAGAGCCTGCCAACCAGTATCTGGATCTCTATTATCATCTGTAATCTCTCAACATATTTTTCTCCTTCCTAATAAAGACAGCCCCGAGTTGGTACCATTGATACCCTCGGGGCTGTCTTATTTCTGTTTAATTTTGAGATTTTAAAATGGTGGACACCTTCACCCGCCGGCTGTGCTGGCGGAACTGTTTGATTAACTGTCCATGGCAGGTAAAGAACAGTACCTGCCGTTGATGACTGTAATCCGCTAAAAATTCCACCGCCAGCTGGGTGCGCCGGTCATCGTATTGAATCAACACGTCGTCCAACAGCACCGGAAGATTCTTTTCATCCAGCAGTTCACTGATGGCCAGCCGCAAGGCCAGATAACTCTGGTCTACTGTGCCGCTGCTCAAGCTCTGCCAAGGCCGGGACATCACACTTTGGTTTTCCTGTACGGAGAGTTCCAGGTTTTTGTTAATCAACACCCGATCGTACTTTCCGCCGGTAAGCCGCCGCAGCAAGTCTCCAGTTTTTTGATTCAGCAAGGGGCCAAAGCTTTGACGCATCTCCCCTTCGGCCTGAGACAGCACCGAACGAGCCAATTCTAAACTGCCCAACCGATTTTCCAGTTCCCGAATTTGTCCCTGGATCTGGGAGAGACGATTGTCTAATTGAGCGGGGGTCTCCATCTGGGAAAGCCGGACACATTCCTGCTGCAGCAAAGCGGCAGATTCCCGGCGCTGCTGCGCTTCTTCTCCGGCCTGCTGAGACCGGCGGCGCAACCGCTCCAATTCTTCTTCGGAAAGGGTCTCCGGTTCTTTTTCCGGGGAAAGCTGATGGATCTGCTGGGTAAGCTGCGCTTCCTGCTCCACCATTCCCGCCACCGTCATTCCTGCATAATCCCCTTGATCCAACACCTGCAAACTTTGAATCTTGGTCTGCACTTCGCTGGCGGCCTCTAGAATGCCCTCTAACCGGGTCATCTGCTCCTCTGCCTGTCTCAGGTCGGCTACCGGTTGAAACTGTCCTGCCAGCCATAGAATTCGCTGCTGAAGTTCTTTGACCTGTTCCTGGGCTTCTTCCATGCCTGCCACTAAGGCTTCATAGGTCTCTTCCCGGGTGGACTGTGCGGCACGGTTGGCTTCCGCCTGAATCACGGCCGCCTGCATTTCATCCAAAGAGGTGCACCCGAAACGGCTGAGCGTCCAGTCAGCCTGGCGTTGCAGACGCTGCATCTCCTGTTCCAATTCCTGACGTCTGCGATCCAACTGAGGAAGAGAAGATTGGGTGCGGTTGGGAAGCCGCTCCAGCATTACGGTATACTGCTGCCGCCGCTGTTCCAAATCCGCCAAATGCCGCTGCAAAAACTCCAATTCCAGCTCCTGGGTGTGAAGCTGACCGTGAAGGGTCTCTCCCTGCTGCTGCAAGGATTCTGTTTCCTTCTGCCAATGCTCCACATTGGCCTGAGCCTCACTGACCCCGGATTCCAAGGTTTCATATACGGTTTTGGCCTTGGCCTGCTGCTGCCGGGCAATTTCTTGATCCACACGGATCTCACTGAGCACATCGTCGTATTGGTGGTAAGCATCATCCATCTGCTGCTGATCCACCATGGTGGTGGCAGTGGAGCGCACCTGTTCCCGCTCAAAGCTCAGCACCAGCAGCAAAATCGCCACCGCCAAACCGGTAAACACATAAGGGGTAACCAGCAATCCCAGTATCACCGAAATCGCCGCCACCACCAACGCACTGACGAACATGGCTTTGTTCAGCCGCCGCCGTACTCGGAATTCCTGCTTCACCTTCTTTTCTTCGGAAGCAAGATTCAAATTTTGCTGAGCGCTGAGCAATTTCTGTTCGCTGAGCTTGGCAATGGAAGCTGTATTGTGCAGCGCCACTTGATAGTCGGAATGAGCCAGCTTCAGGTTCTCCTGTTTTTCGTCCAGTTCCTTTTGCGCAGCATCCAACTTTTGGGTCATTTCCTCCAAAGCCTGCTGGTTTTTGGTAATGGCCTGCCGCAACTTGGTGCAGTCATCCGACTGTTGTTTCTGTTGCTGTAAAATGTCCGAATGCTGGGAAGTAATCCGCTGGATTTCGCTTCCCAAGCGTTGCTGCTCTTGGGCTGCTTTCTGTTCTAATTCTAATTGATCCAACTGGCTGGCCGCTTGCCCGCGCTGATCCAGCAATCCGGTGAGTCGTTCCAGATCCTGCCGGGTGGCCTGCCGAGGCTGCAGGGAGGTCTGTTCCGGCGCCAAAGCCGTCAAATCCTTTTCCCGCTGCTGGACTAACGTTTGCCCGGTGGAAAGCTGTTGCTTCAGCTTCCGATATTCCTCTAGGTAGTCCTCGTCCACCGTGACCCGGTCTCCGGTGAGCTGCTGCTGATAACCCCGCAGCTGGTCCGTGAGACGGTCCAAGGTCTCCTGCCGCTCAATCGCCACCTGCAACCGAGAAAGCTGTGTAAGCTTTTGCTGTACTGTCAGCTGATCTTCCAGCTTTTGTTTATCCTGGGTGCGCTGGCGGTATTCCTCCCGCTGCTGTTCCAACTGCCGCTGGTGTTGAAGAAGCTGCTGCTCCCGTTCCAACGCCAGATGCCGCTGCTCAAACAGCCCCTGCCGGGTTTCATACAGCCGATCCAGCAGACCGTTTTTCTTGCGTTTCGCCACCAGTTGTTCAATGGCGGCATTCAGCCGGGTATCCACCTGTTTGGCGGAAACGGTTTCATCCCCCGCACTGACTAAGTTAGTGAGCTTTGCGGTGATCTCATCCTGGGCATCCACGCCGGGGATGGCGCCGGTTTGACCGATAAACACCGTCCGTTCAAAGGTCTCACTGCTCATGCCAAAAAATCGAGCGCCAGGCGTTTCTCCGCCGGAAAGGGTTTCGGACAGGCCGGTGTCTCCCCGGTACAGCAAAATCCGGTCGGTGCTGTTGGACTTTCCAAACTGCCGCTCCAAGCGGTAATGGATGCCCCCTTGCTCAAACTCCACGGCACCACCCATCGGAGAACCATCCCATGGCTGATACCGGCGGCGCAGGTTCTTGCTCACATCACTGGCACGGCTTTTATCCCCATAAAACATCATTTTGAGAAACGCCATTAAGGTGGTTTTTCCTTCTTCGTTGGCGCCGTAGATCAAGTTCAGTCCGCTTTCCGGTTCCAATGTTACGCCGGAGAGCTTGCCAAA
>DVGY01000136.1 GCA_018712465.1 Candidatus Egerieicola pullicola
GCGGCGGGAAGCGGAAACAGCGCAGTCCTGCTGAACCTGCCGGAATTGGAGAAGTATTCCGGAAGCGAAGGATGGATTGACGTTTGCAAGGGGTGGGGAGAAGAATCCTTTCCTTCTTCCCCATCCTTGAACACAAAATAAACAAAATAAAAAAGAAAAACACTGACCTAAATTCTGAAACAACAGAGTTCAGGTCAGTTTTCTTTTCCAGTTATATCAGCATGAAATCGGAACTCATCCCATAAAAATAGCAGAAAAAAACTGTGAGGTCCTGCTATGCAAAACAAATATTATCCCTTTATAAATCAACCCCTGCCCTACGACTATCAGGCGCTGGAACCCTTCATTGACGAAAAGACCATGCACCTGCATCACGACAGGCATCTGCAAACCTATATCGACAATCTAAATGCGATCCTGGAAAAAGAGCCAAAACTGCAAAGGCTTTCCTTAACCCAGTTGATTCAAATTTCCGGACGGCTTCCCTGCCCGCTGCAAACATCCATCCGAAACAACGCCGGGGGCGTTTACAATCACCGTTTCTTCTTCCAAGGGATGGCCAATCCGGCTCCTCCGCCCTCCAAAGGGACATTGCTGCAAGCCATTTGCCAGAAATTCGGAAGTTTGGATGCTTTTTTGGAAGCATTTCAAAATGCAGCCCTTTCGGTATTTGGGTCAGGGTATGCCTGGTTAGTTTGGGGGCAGCGAGGACTGCAAATCGTCACTACTCCAAACCAAAACTGCCCTGTGGAGCAGGGATTGCAGCCTATTTTGGTAATTGACGTCTGGGAACATGCCTACTACCTCAAGCACTACAACCTCCGCAAGGATTATATCCAAGATTGGATGCAGGTAATCAACTGGGAGCAGGCACAGCAGCGATTGGAAGCTGGACGGCCAAAGCAGGGAATGTAAGGCAGGAAGGAGTCAGACAATAGGCAGCAGCCCTTCTACAGAACAGTCACCATCAGCGGACAGCAAAGAAAAGCAGTGCCAGCAACAGCAGTACCGCCGTTACCACAGCTCCCGCGATCCGTTCCTTTTTCGTAGGAAGCCCCCGGCGCTGTCCCCATTCTCCCAACAAAAAAGTAATAATGGGAATGGGCAGAACCAGGCAGAAGCCGCAATAAAAATATTCAAATCCCTTATGGGTAGAAAAGTAGGAAGAAAGGATCAGCCCAACCAGCACCGCACAGCAACTGAGCACAAACAGCACCAGCAAAGCGATACGCAGCCGGCTGAACCCCTTCCCCCTCAGCATCTTTCCTTTCGGCCGTCCTTGGGTCAGCCAGGTGGGGCCGGAAAACCGCTTCACCTTCCCTTTCAGCAGCTCCAGCGCCTGGGAAGCATCTCCTTCCAGATCGGAAAGTTGAAACATGGCAACTGCCCCGGGGCCATAGAGCACCACCTGTTCCCCGTCGGAGCACACTTTCCGAATATCGGAATACCGCCAATCCCACACCTGAGCGGAGAGGTCGCTGTGACTGTCCAGGTGGATATGATCGGGAAAAATGGTAATTGCCACCGTATGATTGGAACGCAGTCCCATCTTGGCGACTCGAGACAGCTTGATCTGCCAAACCGCCACAAGCACCCAAATGAGAAGCAGCGGCAAAATCAGACGGTAGAGAAAGGAAAGATCCACCGCTTCCCCTGCGGATAGACCCATCAGCGGATTCAGGATTGCAATAGGCAGGTAAAACGCCGTAACAGCCACTGCAATGGCCAGAATCACCCCGGTGCGCTGCTGATAAAGCAGACGGTAGGCTTGGGTTACCTTTCCAAGGTCATAGCTGGTTTTGGCCCAGGCCATGGGAGCCTGCTCCTCAAACGGAAAATCCTTCATTTCTTGTTGATACAATGCAAAGTCTCCTTTTTTATCTGCCGGAAAGTTCCGGTTTTTTACGCCTCAGTATCCTACAAAACGGCATCAAAATGCCATCCTTATTCCTTGGACTTTGCCGGCTGCTTTTCCTGCTCCCGAAGGACCTTCTTTTTCTGCTTTTCATGTTCGATCGCCAGATGACTCATCAAGGCCATTTTTTGCAGGATCATCTTCACCAGCTTATCTAATTTCTTCCCTTCCCGGTAATCCGCTGGGGCGATTAGATCCACCCGTTTGTCAAGAAGCAGATTGTTCCCTGTTTCCTTGTCTTTTTTGTACACCGCCAAAGACTGACCACGATTGAGTTTTACCAGCCGCATACAGGGCACGTCGGTGAGGCCGTCCCCGATGTAGATCATATTGCGGAAGGGCACCGGCCGCAGTTCGTCGGGGATGGAACGGTTCAGATCCAGATCATTGGAGATGTCCAACACCCCTTTATTGATACGGAACAAAAACTGGGTTTTTGCGGTGTAATTCACCGCCAGCTTAGGCCAAACCGCCACCCCGTTTTCGTCGTAGAGAAACTCGCTGGCGTACACCTCTTTGAACTGGTGAAAGATGGAACAGCCCTCCACAATTTCCTTCAAACCGGAGGAAATCAGGTAGTGCTCCACCCGCACCCCCTGCTGCAAGCCAAACTCATTCATCCGGGCAAACCAGTCCTCCACCCCGGGATACAACTGGATCTTTTTCCCCAAGGCCACAAAATCTTCCCGGCGGATGGGCTGGTGTTTGTCCTTGCTCATCCGCACCATCATATACATATAGGAGAGAATCCGATCCATCTTCTCCTGCTTTGCCAAGGCGTTGGACTGGGCCCAAAACTCTTGCGCGGTCAAACCCAGCTTGGGGATAAAGCTGTATTCCTGCATATCCTTGGTGGAAAGGGTTTTATCGAAATCGTACATCATGGCCACCACCGGCATTTTTTCCGCCACAACACATCCCTCCTAATTGAACAAATAGTGATTTTCTTTTTTCAGTATAGCAGAAAAAGCCAAGTTTTTCAACTAATTTCCCCAGATTCCTCTGTTATTCTTGTCTGATGGTCGAAAAAAGAGGACCGAGTATTTGCTCGATCCTCTTGCGGTTTAAAACTTCATGGTCCAAAGCGGCCGGCCTGCGTCCTCCTTCGCAGCAAAGGGGCCCGGCAACCCTTTCACTCCACGATGATTGCCAAAATAATCCCGATCGAAGGTAATGGAGGTGCCATCCGGATTTTCAAACCGTTCTTCCGGCTCAAAGGCATATCCCAGCACATCACTGTTTACCATGGCGGTGGTGAAGTCCCCCAAAAAATCATAGAGATTGGTATTCAGCACCGGTTTGCCGTTTTGGCATTCCACTTCCACCTGCACCCTATGCTGGGTGTCCACCTTAAAATCGGTTTCCTTCTTCCAGGCTTTTGCCCCATTGAAATAAATGTTGCCCTTGGCCCACACCGGAAGATGTTCAGAGTGAGCCGGTTCCAACTTAGCCATATCGGGGGTATCGGTATCCATATCAAATTTGGCGATCCACTCCTGGTAGGTGGGATACTCGTCCATCACATGGGTGCCCACTTCCCGGTTTTCTTCATCGAACACCTCCACCGTATCCCGCCGGGTGACAAAAGGCTGGGCCGGCCATTTCTGCACAAAGATATTATTATAGAACCGGTCATCCCCATGGAGGATGGTCATAAATCCCATGACCTCGGTGCGGTGAGGAATATGATAGGGGGTATAGCGGGGACCGGTTCCGCCGCCCACCACCGTAAAGGCGCCGCAGATCAAGTTATGCACCATAGCTACCCCCTGGGTGGCCATCCGCAGGGTAACATCGGACAGAAAGATGTTGTTGTCAATGAGGGTGGGGCCGTGGCCCACCTCCACAAAGAGATCCTGACACATCATGCCCCCCACCAGTTGCTTGGCAAACGCGGGGCGCTGGTTGTGGTGAAAGAGATTTTGGGTGATTCGGGTGCCCTGAGCTTCCCAGTCGCACCAAATG
>DVGY01000137.1 GCA_018712465.1 Candidatus Egerieicola pullicola
TCAGCACCAAAATCAAAATCACCATGGTCCACAACATCCAAGCAGGCGCAGGCAACTGGAAAATCGGCAGGCCCAGCAGAATGATATAGCAGCAATAGGTAACGGCGGTGCAGGCTTTTCCAAACCATCGAGAAGAGGGAATCTTGATCTTCTTTTTCATCAGATACCCGCCTCCGAGAATCTGCAAAATCTCCTTGACAATCACCACAATGGCAATGATCCAAAACGGAGAAAACTTCACCGCAATGCAGATACTCAGCGCCAGCAAAGAAAGCTTATCCGCCAATGGGTCCAGGATCTTGCCCAACTGGGTAATCTGGTTAAAGTGGCGGGCAATATACCCATCCGCCACATCGGTGATCCCGCTGAGGACAATAATCGCCAAGGGCAGCCAACTCCACTGCAAAGGCAGCGGCGCAAACATTGTAATCACAAAAACCGGGACCAAAATCAATCGGATGACAGTAAGTGTATTGGGAACATTCATTTGAAACTTCCTCCAAAGGGTATTGTTACCACTGCGTCCAGTAGATTATATTACCACAGAATAAGCTTTCCTGCAAGCCAATTTGCGCATCGCTTCCCATGGCAGGAACCACAAAACGCATCAAAAGCACAAAAAGCCAAACCCAGACAAAACCGATCAGCGCTCCCAGCACTCCGCCTAAAAACCCGTTGGCAGTACCAATGACCGGAATGCGGTTAATCAGGCGCAATTTGCCGGAGATGCGGCGAACCAAAATCATCAGCAGGCTGAACAGCACCAGCCAAAGAATCATAGAGATCAAGGCGGCCAACCCAGTATCCACAATCACATCGGTGATGGCTTGGGCGGTGTTGCCGGCATTCAGTTCCAATCCGGTCAGCTGCTGCAGCCAGGCGAAAAAGCCGCCCATCTCTTGGGGAGAACCAGCCTGCCACTGGACAATAGACTGCTCCACCCGCTGGCTAATGGCGGGGCGGAACCAGTCCGCAATCATCGGGGAAAGCCAATCGGAAAGCAGCCATGCACCGGCACAGGCCACAAAATAGCCCACCAGGTGAACCAAAGCTCCGGCAAATCCCTTTTTGGCATACCCCACAATAACTGCAATCAGAATCAGCAATGCGATTCCATCAAATATCAAGGAAAAAACCCAACTCATTCTATCACTCCTCCGGATCCAGCCGCTGGAAGGTATCGGTGCCGATAGCGTAGCAGAGATTGCCCCGCCGCACCGCCTGGGTGTAGCTGCGGTCATTGCCGTATTGATGCTGCACCGTCAAATTCTGGTCGGTCAACACAATGGAAGCCGGGGTGAGATATACCAGCCCGTCATTGCTGCTGTACACGTCCAGCACCGCTTGATCCACATCAATCTGAGCAGTGGCCGCGCCGGAACTATCCAACACTGCCAGATGAGACGCGTTGGGGTCAGTAGCATCTTTGGTGGCCACCAGCAGATGGCCTTCTTCCAATCCGCCCAAGGCGCAGAGAGAACCGCTGAAAGAATAGGTGTTTAACAGGGTTCCCCGACTGTCCATGGTGTATACTCCCTGTTGGGCCACCAGTTGGATATTGCCGTTTTTCACCGTCAAAGACAAAGGCAGCACCCCGTTTAAGCTGGTGAGGTATTCTTCCTGATCCCGATCGGTGCGCAGGCGATAAATCTGGGTGACGTAATCCGCATTTTCCACATTGACAGTCGCTACAATCAATTCTCCGCTGTTGACAAAGGCGGCAGCCATAATGTAGTTTTCTGCCGAAGACCATTTATAAATTTCACTTCCGCCTCGGTTATAGAGGGAGAGGCTGCCCCGATAGCGGCTTTCGGCCGTTACAACAGCAAAAGCACCCCCGTCCTCCACGGCGCAAAACAGAATGGTGTTATCCGCAGTGACGGTGCGGATATTCCCGCCGGAGTCGTCCAACTTTACCGTAACCCCGCCCTGATCGTAGGTGAGCAGCTTATTCCCAGCACTCACCGAAACGGGACGGGAACAGCCGTGCTGCAAGGTAGTATAGCGGGAGGCGTCCTGGGAATAAAAGGTGGCGTCTCCGGAATCGGTGAGGACGATCCAATCGCCGCAAACGTGAATATCCAACGGAGCGTCATCCTGGGTGCTGATAGGAAAACTCAACGGCCGTTGATTGGAAGCGGAATTCTGCACAATGGCCCGCACCAAAAAGAACACCGCCATTAAAATCAAAAACACCAAAATGGCAATGGCAAAGCGGACAATCAGCGTCCGGCGGCGGAGTTCTTTTTTGATTTTCAGCACCGCCAAGGAATCCTGTTGATTCGGCAGGTCCAGTTGCTGCTGCAGCGACATTGAAGTGGATTTTTTCAATTTCCGGCGCTGAGAAACCGGAGCGGCATGCAGCAGATCCTTATTTGTTTTTTTCAGTTTCACCTGGCAGTTCCCCTCCGTATTCCACATGGTCTAAGTATAATCCCTGGGCCGGCGCAGTGCGTCCGGCGCGGCTGCGGTCCAGGCTGGCTATAATTTCCGGAATGGAATCCGGCGCAATGGTTTTCTCGCTGATTTCCAGCAAAGTCCCCACCATGATCCGCACCATATTGTACAAAAAGCCATTTCCCTCCACGGCAAAGTATACCTGGTCTCCCTTCCGGGTGACGGAAGCAGAATAAATGGTACGGACATTGGATTCCATTTCCTTCCCTCCTGCTGCACAGAAGGCGGAAAAATCATGGGTGCCTACAAAATCCTGGGCTGCCTGGTTGAGCAGCTGTTCATCTAATCGTCTGGGATAACGCAGGCAGAGTCCCTGCGCAAAGGGATCTTTCACCGGATGATTGTGGATCCGGTACAGATACCGTTTCCACTGCACCGAATACCTGGCGTGGAAAGACTCCTCCACCTCACGGCAGCTCTTAGCCGCAATGGTGTCCGGCAACGCCGCATTTAAGGCGTATACCAGCTTCTCACAAGGGATGGTGGCTTGGGTTACGGTATGGAAATAAAACTGATTGGCATGAACGCCGGCGTCGGTGCGGGAGCAACCGGTAACCGGGACGCGGCTTTTCAGCACTGCTTCCAACCCGTCCTGTACCGTCTGTGCCACCGAACAGGCGTTTTTTTGAAACTGCCAGCCGTGAAAGCCGGCGCCGTTATAAGCAAGCTCCACCAGGAGTTTTCGCATAGCTTTCTCCTTTTTGAAGTCATCAAATATTGGGCAGTAAAAAATTCAGCGCAATGCAAAGGGCAAACAGCAATACCATGGAAAGATAGGCTATGCCGTCCCGCCAACCATAGCGAAGCTGCCGCAGTCGGGTTCGCCCTTCCCCGCCTCGGTAGCACCGGCATTCCATGGCCAGCGCCAACTCTTCCGCCCGGCGAAAAGCCGAGATAAACAAAGGAATAAGGATGGGAACCAAAGCTTTGGCTCGATGAATCAGTCCGCCGGATTCAAAATCCGCTCCACGAGCTTTTTGGGCAGACATGATTTTGTCCGTTTCCTCCACCAAAGTGGGAATGAACCGCAAGGCGATGGACATCATCATGGTTACCTCGTGCACCGGCAGATGGATCTTCTGCAAGGGACGCAGTCCCTTTTCCATGCCGTCGGTGAGAGCGATGGGAGAGGTGGTATAGGTGAGCATGGAAGTACCCACAATCAAAATAGCCAGGCGAATCATCATCTTAATGGCAAAGACAATTCCTTCCCAAGAAATATGAACAATTCCCCAATCCAAGATCCGAGTGCCATCAATAAAAAACAGGTTAAGCACCGCTGTCACAGCCATAATGGGAAGAATGGGCTTGACCCCCCGCAACACGTTGCTCACCGGAATCTTAGACACAACAATCACCACCGCCATATACACGGCACAGATGGCAAAGCCGATCCAGGTATTCACCACAAACAGCAGCACCAGATACAACACGGTGCAGACCAATTTGCTTCTGGGATCCAGACGATGAATCACCGACTGTCCGGGGAAAAATTGACCTAAGGTAAAGTTATTCAGCATGGGAATCCCCCTTCCCTGCCGGCCAATTCAAATATTCCAGCAGTTTTTGGGCGCCATAGGGCACCGTATAGATCTTGTGCCGGCTGATGGAATAGCCCTTTTGCTCCAAATGCTGGAACAGCAGGGTAATCTGCGGCACATCCAGCCCCATGGCCTCCAATTCCTGCCAGCGGGAAAAGACCTGCTCCACCGTGTCGAAGGCAAAGACCTTGGAGTGATTCATCACCAGCACCTTTTCGCAGTACCGGGCTACGTCCTCCATGCTGTGGCTGACCAACAGCACCGTGGAACCGGTGGCTTTTCGGTAATGGGCAATCATCTGCAAAATCAGATCCCGGCCTCGGGGGTCCAATCCGGCGGTGGGCTCATCCAAAATCAGTACCTTGGGTTCCATGGCAATGACGCCGGCAATGGCCACCCTGCGTTTCTGCCCGCCGGACAGGTCAAAGGGACTGTGATCCAAATAGGAAGCAGGAAGCTCCACCATTTCCATCGCCCGCTGCACCCGGCGCTGAATTTCTTCCTGGGAAAGACCCATATTGGTGGGGCCAAAGGCAATGTCCTTGCCCACCGTTTCCTCAAAGAGCTGATATTCCGGATATTGGAACACCAATCCTACCTGAAACCGCACCTGACGGAGATTCTTTTTGTCAGCCCAAATATCGGTCCCATTGAACAAAACCTGTCCTTGGGTGGGACGGAGCAAACCGTTGAGATGTTGGATTAGGGTGGATTTCCCAGAACCGGTATGGCCAATGACACCGATAAACTCCCCTTCCCCGATGGTGAGATTGATGTGATCCAACGCGGTTTTTTCAAAGGGAGTTTTGGGAGAATAGACGTAGCTGACATCCTTTAGTTCAATCACTTTACCCCACCTCCCAACAGTTTACAGAGAGCGTCCAAACATTCCGGCTCAGTGAGGATCCCTTCTGGGAGAGGTACTCCTGCTTGGCGCAGCCGCCAGCAAAGCTCCGTCACCTGGGGAAGGTCTAAGCCCAAACTGCGGATGGTGTTGACCTGACTGAACACCTCTTTTGGGGTGCCGTTTAAGGCAATCTGCCCCTGATCCATCACCACTACCCGGCCGGCCTGACAGGCTTCGTCCATATAGTGGGTAATCAGCACCACAGTAGTGCCTTTTTCCTGATTGAGCTGGCGGACGGTGTTTAACACTTCCCGCCGGCCTCTGGGATCCAGCATAGCGGTGGGTTCATCCAGCACAATGCATTCCGGTTCCATCGCCAGCACGCCGGCAATGGCTACCCGCTGTTTCTGCCCGCCGGAAAGCTGGTGGGGGGCATGCTGGCGGAATTCATACATCTCCACCTGCTTGAGTGCCTGATCCACCCGGCGGCGGATTTCTTTGGGGTCCACCCCCATATTTTCCAATGCAAAGGCCACATCCTCCTCCACCACATTGGCAACCAACTGGTTATCCGGGTTTTGGAACACCATTCCTACCCGGCTGCGGATCTCATACAGGTTTTCTTCCTGAGCTGTATCAAATCCGCACACGGTGCAAACGCCCCCAGTGGGCGTTAAAATGGCGTTGAGCAATTTGGCCAAGGTGGATTTGCCGGAGCCGTTCTGTCCTAAAATAGCCAGAAATTCCCCTTGCTCCACCGTAAGATCCAGGTGGTTGAGCACCCGAAGGGGGGCTGCTTCCTCCCGGGGATATTCAAACACCACATCGGAAAGAGAAATTAAATGATTCAAAGCAAAACCTCTGTTTCCAATTAAAATTTAATCTTTCTGCCAGATGGCAGTGGAGCCGCAGGGCAGAACCAGTCCGCTCTGCTCCACCGGCAAACCGATTTCGTCCGCAGAAACACTGCCGCCCAGTCTGGGCTGGATCACACTTCCCAACAAATAAGCCATTACGGAAGGAGAAAGGCCGGTGGTGTAGGAG
>DVGY01000138.1 GCA_018712465.1 Candidatus Egerieicola pullicola
CCGGTCAACGAAGGGCTTTGCCTGAAGTGCGCCAAGGAGTTGAACCTTCCTCAGGTCACAGCCATGATGGAACAGATGGGGATTACCGATGATGATATTGATGCCATCAGCGACCAGATGACCGAATTGGCCAATGGGGACTCTTTTGAACCAGGCGGCAATCAAACCATGCCTGCTTTTTTGCAAAACATGATGAACGGCGTGGGGGAGATGATGCAGTCTATGAAGCAGCAGGGAGAGGATCTTCCTGCCAATCCTCCTGCCCCCAAAACCGGCAATGCCGGCAAGCGGGAACGGCGGGATCAGCCTAAAAAGTATAAGTTTTTGGATAGTTTCTGCACCAACCTTACTGAACGGGCCAGAAAGGGCCAGTTGGACAATATTGTGGGCCGGGATCGAGAGATTTACCGGGTGGTTCAAATCCTGTCCCGCCGCAGCAAAAATAACCCCTGCCTGATTGGTGAACCCGGCGTGGGCAAAACCGCCATTGCTGAGGGCATTGCCCAGCGGATTGCCGGGGGGAATGTGCCCTTCCGGCTGCAGGACAAGCAGCTCTATCTGTTGGATATGACCAGCCTGGTGGCCGGCACCCAGTTCCGAGGCCAGTTTGAAAGCCGGGTGAAGGGGCTGTTGGACGACATCAAAAAGGCAGGGAACGTGATTCTCTTTATTGATGAGATCCATACCATTGTGGGCACTGGGGACAGCGAAGGCAGCATGAGCGCCGCCAATATCCTGAAGCCCGCTTTGAGCCGGGGAGAAGTACAGGTCATCGGCGCCACCACCTTCAACGAGTACCGCAAGCACATTGAAAAGGATTCCGCCTTGGAACGCCGGTTCCAGCCGGTGACGGTAAATGAGCCTACTCTCAGTGAAACGGTGCAGGTACTCAAGGGAATCCGCCGGTATTACGAACAGTTCCACCGGGTCAAGGTCAGCGACTATATCATTGACCTGGCAGTAAAGCTCAGCGAGCGGTATATCAACGACCGGTTCTTGCCGGATAAAGCCATCGACCTGCTGGACGAAGCTTGTTCCTGCCGCAGCTTAAGGGCGCCGGAACTTACGGAATATGAAAAACTCAATAAGTCCTTGAAGGAACTCACCGACCAGGAATCTGAACTGGAAGGGGAAGAGGTGCTGGATTACGAAAAGATCGCCCAGACCAAGTCCGAGATCCTTTCCTGCCGGGAAAAGCTGAAAGAGCTGGAGCCGAAAGTGGCCAATATTCCAGTGGAAGTGGACGACGTGGCCCGGGTCATTGAACTTTGGACCGGTGTTCCCGCTTCCAAGATTAAGCAGAATGAATTTGAAAAGATCATCGGTTTGGAAGACCGGCTGAAAAAACGGGTGATCGGTCAGGATGAAGCCATTCACGAAGTGGTCAACGCTATTAAGCGTAGCCGCATCCAGCTTTCTCCGGTGAAGCGTCCTGCTTCCTTTATCTTTGTGGGTCCCACCGGCGTGGGGAAAACCGAACTGGTGAAATCTTTGGCCAGCGAATTGTTTGATTCAGTGGATCCTTTGATTCGGTTGGACATGACTGAATATATGGAAAAGCACACTGTCAGCAAGCTCATTGGCTCCCCTCCGGGGTACGTGGGCTATGATGAAGCAGGCCAGCTTACTGAAAAGGTGCGCCGCAAACCTTATTCTGTGATTCTGTTTGACGAAATCGAAAAGGCTCATCCGGACGTAATGAATATTCTGCTGCAAATGTTGGATGAAGGCCGGGTCACCGACTCTCAGGGCCGTACCGTGGACTTTTCCAATACTGTGATCTGCATGACCAGCAACGCCGGATCCTCCGATAAATCCGGAATTGTGGGCTTCGGCAAATCGGAAAACGATATTTCCAAGGAAAAGGCCATGCGGGGCCTGAAAGAATTTTTGCGGCCGGAATTTTTGGGCCGGGTGGAC
The DNA here is from genome assembly GCA_018712465.1 of Candidatus Egerieicola pullicola. Taxonomy (GTDB): domain Bacteria; phylum Bacillota; class Clostridia; order Oscillospirales; family Ruminococcaceae; genus Egerieicola; species Egerieicola pullicola. The sequence continues at coordinate 1,921 of DVGY01000138.1, forward strand.
GAAGTGGTGGTATTCCACAACCTGGGCCATGAGCAGCTTAAACAGATTGCCGCTCTGAAGCTGGATGAAATGAAGCCCTCCTTGCAGGATCGGGGCATTACCTTCCAGTATGACGACGCTGCGCTGGAAAAACTGGCTAAGCTCAGCGACGATGGAGCCTACTCTGCCCGGGATCTGCAAAAGGTCATTCGCAAGGAAGTGGAGGACTCCATTGCATCGCTGCTGATGAACCGGTATGAAAATCCGCCGAAACTGCTGGCTTTGACCTGTATGGACGATCAAATTCAGTTGGTAACCGATTAAATGAAAGTGAAAGGGCAGGCAGAAATGCTTGTCCTTTTTTCTGTAATTTTTCTTAAAATTCAACTTAAAATGCTTCCGTTTATGCTATAATAGAGCAGACGAATCATTCCGAAAAAGGAATAGACAAAGGAGGACCCAAAGATGATCCAAGCCGTTTTCTTTGACATTGACGGCACCCTCTTAAATTTCAAAGATCACACTGCCCCGGCTTCCACGATACGAGCTCTTCAACGGCTTCGGGAAAAAGGAATTCAAATTTTCATCGCCACAGGCCGGGCACCTTTTCAGATTGATCTGGTGCGCCAGCAGCTTCCGGTGAAATTTGACGGGTTTGTGATGGTCAACGGGCAGTACTGCCTTTACCAAAATCAGGTGATTCACAGCCATCCCATCCCGCCGGAGGACATCCAAGGAATTTTGCCTTATTTGGACAGCCATCCCGTGTCCTGTGCTTTTGTGGAATTGGATTATGTGTATTTCAACCGGGTCCCGGAAGTGCAGCTTCACCGAATTAAGGAGAGTAAACACACCACCCCTCGTCCCGCAGACGATCCTGCTCAGCGGATCTTCTCCCACACCACTTATCAGCTCTCTCTTTACACCTCGCCGGATCAGGAGGGAGAGGCCCTGGCCTGCATTCCCAACTGCCGTTCAGTGCGGTGGACTCCGGTGTTTACCGACATCATTCCCAAAACCGGAGGCAAGGCGGTGGGAATTGGTGCCGTATTGGATCATTTAGGGTTGGATTTTTCCCAGTGCGCTGCGTTTGGTGATGGGGGAAATGACATTGAAATGCTTCAGGCTGCAGGAATCGGTGTGGCCATGGGAGGCAGTGCCAAAGAAGTGACCCAGTCAGCGGATTTTGTCACCCGTGCCCTGGAGGAAGACGGGGTGGAATACGCCTTGGAAAAATTGGGGATTTTGTAATTTTACGGCGGATTGCATTTTTTCCTTCCTTGCTGTATACTGTTTTTGGTGATAACTGTGAAACAACAACGTATCGGGGATCTTCACTGCCACACCCAGAAAAGCGACGGCAGTGAGCCCTTAGAAAAGGTAGTACACATTGCAAAGCAGGTGGGGATGGACTTTTTGGCCGTCACCGACCACGATTATCTGACCCCACGCGCTCAGCTGGATTTCTTAGAGCAGCAGTACGGCATCCCCTTGATTCAGGGAGTGGAGCTTTCCTGCTACGACCACCAGCGGGGAAGAAGGGTGCATCTGCTCTGCTATGAGCCTCAGAATCCTCAGCCCATTGTAGATCAGTGTCGGGCAGTCTGCCAGAAGCGCACCGAAACTGGGGAAGAAATGCTGAAGCTGGTGCAGAAAGAATACCCCATCACCCGAGAGGATGTGATGGAGTACGCTGGAAAGAGCGAGGCCATCTTTAAGCAGCACATCATGGCAGCGCTGATGAGCTACGGCATCACCAATCAAATGTTTGGAGATCTGTTCCGGGAGCTGTTTTCCAGCAAAGGCGGCAAAGCCTACATCAAGATCGCCTACCCAGACGTGCGGGACATTCTGCCCTTGGTACGCCGGGCACAGGGTATTGCGGTATTGGCCCACCCCTACGAATACGATTCTTTGGATTTGCTGGAGGAGTTGGGCAGCCAAGGGCTGCTGGACGGAGTGGAGTGTTACCATTCCCGCTGCACCAAGGAAGGAGAGCAGTATCTGTTGGGCCGGGCAGAACACTATGGTTTGGTGGTCACCGGAGGATCGGATTATCACGGATTCAACGCCAGCCGAATCAGCCCGTTAGGCAACCGGTACACTCCCTGGGAGCATTGGCTGCAACTGAAAGAAGGACAAGTTCGCCGTTACGGCATGAAATAAAACATCTGCAAAGGAGAAAAGAAGATGGACGTAAAAGAATTAGCAATTGAAAAGCACCGGGAATGGAAGGGAAAGATCGAAGTGATTTCCCGTACCCCCATTAAAACCAAGGAGCAGCTTTCCGTGGCCTACACTCCCGGCGTAGCGGCACCCTGCCTGGAAATTGCCAAGGATCACAGCAAGGTATATGACTTTACACGTCGGGGCAACTTGGTAGCAGTCATTACCGACGGCACTGCAGTGTTGGGGCTGGGGGACATCGGCCCGGAAGCCGCCATGCCGGTGATGGAAGGGAAATGCGCCCTGTTTAAGGAATTCGCCGACGTGGACGCCATTCCCATCTGCGTCAATTCCAAGGACCCGGATGAGATCGTCCGCACCATTGAACTCATTGGCTTGAGCTTTGGCGGCATCAACCTGGAGGATATTTCCGCCCCCCGCTGCTTTGAAATTGAGCAGAAGCTGAAAGAACGCCTTCCCATTCCGGTGTTCCACGATGACCAGCACGGCACTGCCATTATTGTGGGAGCGGCAGTTATCAACTCTGCCAAACTCATTGGAAAATCTTTAAGTGAGCTGGAAATCGTCATTAACGGCGCCGGTGCTGCCGGCATCGCCATTGCTAAATTCTTGATGCTGCTGGGAGTGGGGAACATCATCCTCTGCGACCTTCACGGAATTCTTGCTCCCGGTACGGAAGGAATGAATCCGGCTCAGGAGCAGATGGCACAGGTTACCAACCGAGACCGCCGCACCGGTACTTTGGCAGATGCCATAGTGGGA
>DVGY01000139.1 GCA_018712465.1 Candidatus Egerieicola pullicola
GGCGATGTACACCACCAGCCGCAGATTGTGGGTAATCAGCCGCTCCCGGGCGGTTTCCGGATACTGCTGCAACATGGCAAAGGTTTCCTCTTCCTCTTCCCGGCTCAACGGTGCAGGGAGAGAAACCGGCCCATTGATATAAAAGAGCACTTCCGGCATCACTGTGAGTTCCATTGCATTCCCTTTCTGATGAGCGACTCATCAAATGACGTGAAAATTCCCCTGTCCCCGGCGAGGGTCAGAGTTCGGCTCCCGCCAATGCCTGGTATTCCTTTCCTCCTAATGGCTGGGGCGTCACCGCCACCAAAGCCCCCACCCGCTGGGGTTTCCCCTTTTGAAGCAGCCAAAGCCCCTCCGGGCGGAAGGTGCCCAATAAGCCGGTGCCTCCGGCTGTGCGAATGGGAAGGACCCCGCAGCGCCGCTGCCACTGGGCGGAGTCCACCTGTTCCGGGCGTCCCTGGCTGAGGGCATCCAGTACGGCAGGAGGCAGGCAGTCCCGGAGCACCTGTTTCTGCACCACCAGCACGCTGCGGCCGGTGATGGGGTCCCGAAGGCGGTTGCCGGTGTCCACCAAGGCGGTAAACTCCACCTGCCGGTTCCCTGCCTGAAGCCGGAACCGCAGCCGCTGGACGGATTTTTTCCGAAACTTCCCCACCAACCACAGCACCAGATAGCATCCAATGGTGACCAGCACCAACACCAAAGGCTGTACCGGAAAGTAATAGATGCCGCCCCGGTTGACCGCTCCCAAGGGAGCCAGCCACTGCTCCAAAATGCTCAGCACTGCACCCAGCAGCAGATTTCCGCCCCAATAGCTCAGCAGCAGCTGCAAGGTTTCCCGTCTACCGCCCCAACCGTAGCAGAGCAGCACCAGCCCCAGACTCACCGGCAGCTGCAACAGCAGCAACAGCCAACCCGGCCAAGCCAGCAGCAGAACCAGACTGTACCCACCGGCAGCCAAAGCCGCCAACAGCAGCCGCCATCTTTTGGTACGGCGGTGAGCCAGCTTCCCTGCTGCCAACAGAAAAGCCGCCCCGATTCCGGCGTTGAGAAGGAACAGCACGTCCAAATACAGCAAACCCGGCCCCTCCTTCCCTGCTGCACCTAGTCTAGCAGAAAAGCAAGGGCCGGGATTGTCAAAACCACTTTGGCAGAATCCAGGCGGGGTGTGTCGTTTGTCCCCAGGGGAAGGGAGAGAAAGTCCGGTTCCCTATCATTTCCGTGGATTTGCCCAACTAAAACCGGCGAATCCAGTTCCTTTTCCCCAGTTTGGGGGAGACGATTCTTTTCCTCCCCGCGGCGAAATCCAGCAAAAGTCCCTTTTTCCTTCCTTAGAATCCCTTTACTTGGGGTTTTCCGGTTCCAGTGCATGAAGCAGGCTGGGCAGTTGTTCCGGCCGGCAGAGCGGAAGTTCTCCCCACTGCTGCACCATCAGCGCCACCTGCCGCCGTCCCTGATCGGTAAGGCCCAAATCCAGCAGCCAAAATTGGGGCTGTTCCCGCCGCCAAAACGGCTGCCGCCAATAAACTCCGGTGAGCTGCAAGGATAGCTCCTGGGCGTCTCCCCACACGGGAATCAGCACCGGCAGCCGGGCGGACTCTTCCTGCATCAGCCAGCGTCCCAGCAGCCACACCACCCCCACGGAAGCCACAGCTGCCCCCAGCACCGCCAAAATGCTCCACACCAGTTCCATCGCCGCTCCCCCAGTCTGCCCATCGTTTTAAGATCATAATATGCAGAATGAATGCGATGGGTGCAGCGGCAACTTTGACTTATCACTTCAATTCTATGCGCAAATTTCTTTATAAACTTTCAAAAGTTACGTAAAAAGAAGAAAATCTTCTAAATTTTTGCAGGAATCCAAAAAGGAACTTGCAAAATAGGCAGATGGGGAGTATAATAACTCCTGTGAAAATGAAGGAGGAGGTTCCCCGATGACTCGTTTTGAAGATTTAAGCCGGCAGGAGCAGGAAGAAAAGCTGGCCGAGCTGCGCAAAGATTATCAGGAATTCCAGGCCAAGGGACTGCACTTAGATATGTCCAGAGGGAAGCCTGGAGCGGACCAGTTGGATCTGACCATGCCCATCCTGGACGTGCTCAATTCCCAATCGGTAATGCGGGCGGAAAAGGGTGAAGACCTGCGCAACTACGGCGTACTGGAAGGCATCCACGAATGCCGCAAGCTGTTTGGCAACCTGTTTGGCATGAACCACGAAACCGAAGTGTTTATCGGAGGAAACTCCAGCTTGAATCTGATGTACGACTGCATCGCCCGGGCTATGAGCTTTGGCTTTTACAACTCTCCCCGGCCTTGGTGCAAGGAAGAAAAGATCAAGTGGCTCTGCCCGGTTCCCGGCTACGACCGTCACTTCGCCATCACCGAGCTGTTTGGATTTGAAATGATCAACATCCCCATGAACCAGGACGGCCCGGACATGGACATGGTCAAGGAACTCTGCGAAAACGATCCCACCGTCAAGGGAATCTGGTGCGTGCCCATGTACTCCAACCCCACCGGCATCACCTACTCCGACGAAGTGGTGCGGAAGTTTGCCGCTCTGAATCCCGCTGCCCCGGACTTTAAAATTATGTGGGACAACGCCTACTGAATCCACCACCTGTCCGACCATCCCGACCATCTGCTGAACCTGATGGATGAGCTGCGGAAAACCGGCCATGAGGACATGATGATTACCTTTGCCTCTACCTCCAAGATCAGCTTCCCCGGCGCCGGCGTGGCTGCTATGGCGTGCAGCAAGGCCAACCTGGACTTTATCAAAAAGCAGATTTCCGTCCAGACCATCGGTTACGACAAAATCAACCAGATGCGTCACGTGATGTTCTACAAAGATCTGGCCGGATTGCAGGCCCACATGGAAAAGCACCGAGCTATCCTGGAACCCAAATTCCAGATGGTGCTCAGCAAATTGGATCAGCATCTGGGCGGTTTGGATATTGCCAGCTGGAACAAGCCCAACGGCGGTTACTTCATCAGCGTAGACGTGATGGAAGGCTGCGCAAAGCGGGTTGTGGCTCTGTGCAAGGAAGCAGGTGTGGTACTCACCGGCGCTGGCGCCACCTATCCCTACGGCAAGGATCCCAAGGACACCAACATCCGTTTGGCTCCCACTATGCCTCCGGTGTCCGAATTGGAACTGGCCATGGAGCTGTTCTGCCTCTGCGTGCAGATCGCTGCTCTGGAAAAGCTGGTTCAGAATTAAGTCAATAAAAACAGAATTGGTGTTCGTCTTCCTTGATTTGGATGGGCGAACACCATTTTTCTTGCTGTCACCTGCAAATGACCGCTTCATGAAAATTCCTTTGACTTTTCCCCTGCCCTCCGGTATACTGATGCTGTACAGAGCATAAACTGGCACCCTCTGCACAACCGTAAAACCCACTGGAAAAAGGAGGAATTTACAATGGAACCAGCATGGATCGTACTCATTGTGGTGTTGATTTTGCTGCTCGTGGTGGGATTATCCTGCATCCGCATTGTCAGCCACCAAACCTGTCAAATCATTGAATTTTTAGGAAAATACCAAACCACTTGGGAAAGTGGGCTGCACTTTAAAATCCCCTTATTGCAAAGGGTGGTCATGAAAGTCTCCTTAAAGGAACAGGTAGGAGATTACCCTCCCCAGGCCATTATCACTAAGGACAACGTCAGTTTAATGATTGATACCGTGGTGTATTATCGGGTATTTGACGCCAAAAAATTCTGCTACGGCGTGGAGAATCCCTGGTTTGCTTTGGAAAACCTCACCGCCACCACCTTGCGGAACTTCTGCGGCAAAAAAGATCTGGACGAAGCTCTGGTCTCCCGCAACGAGATCAACGCCAACATGGAAGCGGAACTGGATCAGGCTACCAGTGCCTGGGGCATTGACATTACCCGGGTGGAAGTAAAGGACATTACGCCGCCTACCGACGTGCTCACTGCCATGGAAAAGCAGCTGAAAGCGGAACGGGAAAAGCGGGCCAGCATCCTATTGGCAGAGGGACAAAAGCAGTCTGCCATCACCCGAGCAGAAGGAGAAAAACAGGCCAAGGTCCTGGCGGCCCAGGCAGAAAAAGAAGCCCAAATCGAAATTGCCACCGGTAAGGCGGAATCCATCCGCATTGTCTCTCAAGCCGAAGCTGACGCCATTAACCGAATCAGCTCCGCCAATATCACCAAGGAATATGTGGCTCTCAAGCAGTTGGAAACCCTCACCGACGTAGGCAATGGCCAGGCCACCAAGTTGATCCTGCCCACCGAGCTGGCATCCTCTGCCGCTGGGCTGAACTACACCGGAGAAATGCTGGGAATTCAAAGCATCCCCTCGGCAGAAAAAGAGAAACCGGCTTCTGCGCCAACGCCGAAACGGCAACCGAAAAAGTCCATATCTGAAACAGAAGAATAATTTCATGAAAAAAACCTCTCGTCTCATTC
>DVGY01000140.1 GCA_018712465.1 Candidatus Egerieicola pullicola
TCCCACGTTTACCGAGCAGTTTACCGTCTGCTGCGGTGCATTGCCGCTGCTGACCTCCAAAGTAATCGTGGTGCCTTCCGCCACACGAGCCCCTTCTTCGTAGTTTTGACTGATGACTTCTCCGGCGGGACGGGTGCTGTCCACCTCAGTAAAGGAAGCGGACAGGTCAAAGTTGCGCAGCTCCTGTTCCGCCTGAGAACGAGTCATACCCACCACTCTGGGCACGGTGGTCAAAGTAGAGAGATTCCGGGAACCGGTGGAGAGATAGATGGTGACGGTGCTGCCCTTTTTGGCTTCCTCGTTGCCGGCAGGGCTGGTACTGATGACCTGGCCGGCGGGAACAGTGTCGTCCGACTGCTGCACCACCGTAGGAACAAAGCCGGCATTGGTCAGTTCCTGCTCTGCCTGTTCCTGAGTTTTACCGTCCACATCCGGTACGGTATACATCCGCAGCCCGCTGCTGACCACCACTCGCACTACCGATCCTTGGCGCACCGAGGTATTGGCCCGGGGTTCCTGGGAGATGATGATTCCTTCGTCGTACTCATCGCTGGGTTCCGTAGAAGAAATTTCCAGCTCCACCTGATCGTAGGCAGGGTTGTCCAGCACTTCATTGTAGTTTTGGCCCACCAAATTGTAAAGCCGGAAGGATCCCGGAGGCTGATTTAAGGCAGTAAAGAAGATAATCAGCGCCACAATGGCCACCAGCACACAAGCGCCGGTTACCGCCAGCAGAATCTGCATGGAGGTGCTCATTCGCTTCTTCTTTTTGCCGTCCTTGGTTTTACCTTTGTCCTTTTTGCCCTTCTTTTTCTTGCCCTCTTCTTCCCCGTCGGGATTGGGAGCGTCGAAATACCGGGTGGTACCTTCGTCGGTGAAGTACTTATATTCAAAGAGCACGCTGGGATTGCGCTTGAATTCGTCGATGTCCCGCAGCATTTCGGAAGCGGATTGGTAACGCAGATCCGGGTCCTTTTTCATAGCCCGCATGACGATCTCTTCCAGTCCTTCCGGAATGTCCGGATTCAATTCCCGGGGACGCTTGGCTTCCGCTTGCATCTGTTTTAAGGCAATGGCCACCGGGCTTTCTCCGTCAAAGGGTAGCTGTCCGGTGAGCAGCTCATACATCACAATGCCCACAGAATAGATGTCGCTGCGCTCGTCCGCCACTTCTCCTCTGGCCTGTTCCGGAGAAATGTAGTGCACCGAACCAATGGCCTTCTCCGAAATGGTCCGGCCGTTTTCCCGGGCAAACCGGGCAATACCAAAGTCCATCACCTTGACGGTGCCGTCCTGAAGCAGCATGACGTTTTGGGGCTTGACGTCCCGATGGACGATGCCGTTGTCGTGGGCGTGCTGCAATGCCCGAAGGATCTGAACGGTGAAGTGCACCGTTTCCTTCCAGCCCACCTTACCCTGCTGCTGGATGTATTCCTTTAAGGTGATGCCGGGGACGTATTCCATGACGATAAACTGTACCCGTTCCCCAAAGCTTACGTCGTAGATCTTTACAATGTTGGGGTGGCTGAGCAGCGCAATGGCTTTGCTTTCATTGCGGAACCTGCGTTTGAAATCCTCGTTGGTCAGATATTCCTCTTTGAGGATCTTCACCGCAACCTTCCGGCCGGTGGTGATGTCGTTGGCCAGATAGACATCCGCCATACCGCCGATGCCGATCAGTTCCAGAATCTCATACCGTCCGTCCAGCCGCTTTCCAAGGTATTGATTCACTAAAAGCCCTCCTCAGACTGTTTTTTCCTCATGGTATCCTGTTAGCAGAGATACACGGCGGTGATATTGTCAAAGCCGCCGTTTTGGTTGGCCTGGTCCACCAGCGCTTCGCAAACCTGGTTGGGTGGGGTAGAGAGGAGGATTTCCTCCATCTCGGCTTGATCGCAAAGACCGCTCAACCCATCGCTGCAAAGCAGGATGCTGCCGCTGCCGATGTCCCCTAGGCAAACAAAGTCGATGTCTACCTTGCTGGCCACCCCCACCGCACGGGTAATCATGTGTTTCTGGGGATGGTCCTTGGCCTGTTCTTGGGTGATCTTGCCCTGCTCCACCAAACTCTGCACCAGGGAATGGTCTTTGGTGATTTGACTGAGTTCTCCCGCCTTAAAGCGGTAGGCCCGGCTGTCCCCCACATGGACTACATAGCCCTTTCCATCCAGCACGGCGGCCACCACAGCGGTGGTGCCCATGCCCAGATATTCCGGCTGCTGGAGGGAACGGCGGTAGATGGCTTCATTGGCCCGGCTCACCGCTTGAACCAGCACCGCCTTCACCTGTTCATCAGTAAGCTCTGGGGTGAGGTGATCGTGGAGAATTTCATAAATGGTCTGGGCTGCGATAGCGCTGGCCACCTGTCCCCCGTTTTCTCCCCCCATGCCGTCGCAGACCAGGCCGAAACACACCCGTTCGTTGAGGATGGAGTAGGCGAATTCGTCCTGATTGGAAGAGCGGTGACGGCCAATGTCCGTCTTTCCATAAATCATCATGGATCTTCCTTCCTTCCCTTAGGAGTTTTCCCGCCGCAGTTGTCCGCAGGCGGCTGCTATATCACTGCCCAAGGTGCGGCGCACCGTGGCATTGATTCCATGTTCCATCAAAAGGGATTGAAATTGCCGCACCCTTCCCGGCAAAGCGGGCTGAAATCCCGCTTCTTTGACGTAGTTTACCGGAATCAGATTCACGTGGCAAAGCTGCCCCTTTAAAAGTTTGGCCAGCTTTTTGGCCTGTTCCGGGGAATCGTTTTCCCCAGCGATAAGTGCGTATTCAAAGCTGATCCGCCGGGAGGTGAGCTGAGTGTACTCCTTGCAGGCGGCCAGCAGCTCTTCAATAGGATAGCGCAGGTTCACCGGCATAATCCGGCTGCGGGTCTCGTTGTCGGCAGCGTGAAGGCTCACCGAAAGGGTCAGTCCCAGTTTTTCCTGGGCCAACTGTTTGATCCTGGGCACCAGGCCGCAGGTGGACAAGCTGATATTGCGCATACTCAAGTTCTGTCCTTTGGGATGATGGAGCAAGGCGAGGAATTTCAACACGGTGTCGTAATTATCCAGCGGTTCCCCAATACCCATAAGCACCAGATGCCCCACCTTTACTCCCCGGTCAGCTTGCGTGCGGTAGACCTGCTCCAACATCTCTCCGGGAGTAAGGTTTCGCACAAATCCCGCCTTGGTGGAAGCGCAGAAAGCACAGCCCATTTTGCAGCCCACCTGGCAGGAAACGCAGAGGCTGTAGCCGTATTCGTACTTCATCAACACCGTCTCCACCGACTCCCCATCCGGCAGGCGGTAGAGATACTTCACCGTTTCATCCAGCTTGCTTTCCAGCCGCCGGACAATGGCGAGGGTGGTGAGGGTGCAGGTTTCTTCCAGCTTCTGCCGCAGAGCTTTGCTGAGATTGGTCATTTCCTGGAAGGAAGCAACTCCTTTTTGATGGACCCAGTCAAAGAGCTGCCCTGCCCGGAATTTGGGTTCCCCCAGTTCTTGGCAAAGAGCGGTCATTTCCTCCAGATCCATGGAGCGCAGATCCCGTTTTTCTTCCACTGCTTTTTCTCCTTCCTTCCACAATTATGTTCGCACCATTCGAGCGATAAAAAATCCGTCCCCATCTCCCCGATGGGGGAAGATGGTGAGCATATGCCCTTCCAGCAGCCCCAGCTCTCCCAAATCTTCCGGCAAAGGAAGGGGAGCAAATTCCGGGTGGGACTGCAAAAACCAGTTCACGTTGTCCTGATTTTCCTGCTTGGACAGAGTACAGGTGGAGTAGATCAAGATTCCTCCCGGCTTTACATACCGGCTGTTGACCGCAAGCAGTTCCCGTTGAAGCTTGGCCAACGCTGTTCCGTCTTCCGGGGGATGCTGCCGGATTTCCGGTTTGCGCCGCAGCACCCCGTATCCGGAACAAGGCAGGTCGCAGAGTACACCGTCTGCCAAAGGCCGGTGCGAATCCCATTGAGAAGCGTCCCACTGGGCGGGATGCACCGAATGCAGTCCCAACCGCGCGGCATTCTTTTCAATTAGCTCCACCTTTTGGGGATAGAGATCAAAGCTCAGGACTTCTCCCTGATCCTTCATCTCCAAAGCCAAAGCGCAGCTTTTGCCTCCCGGCGCAGCACAGATGTCATAGATCCGCTGCCCCGGCTTCGCCTCCATCAAGGAAGCGCAAAGCTGACTGGAACTATCCTGGACATAAAACCAGCCTTCCTCAAACCCCGGCAGCTGTTCCACCCCGCCGGTACGGGAGAGCAGCAGCCCGTCTTTCACCCAACGGCAAGGAGCGGCTTTCACTCCCTGTTCCTCAAAAGCTTGCACCAAAGCAGAGGCAGAAATTTTCTGGGTATTGACCCGCACCGTGACAGGAGGGCGATCCAGTCCTGCCTGCATCAATTCCAAGGCAGTATTCTTGCCGTAATCCGCCTTCCACTGCCGGTACAGCCATTCCGGGCAGGAATAAGCCTGCCATGGGGGCATCTTTTCCGGGTGAAACGGCTTCCCTTCCCGCAAAAACCGCCGCAGCACCCCATTGACCAGCCCCTTGGCGGAAAACACCCTGGCGGGGACGCAGAGCTGCACCGATTCATTCACCGCCGCTGCATCCGGCACACTGTCCAAAAACAAAATCTGGTACATTCCCATTCGCAGGATGGTGCGCACCGGAGGGTCAATCTTTTTTCCCTTCAAATAAGGGGCAAGTAGGGCATCCAAGGTAATCTGCCGTTCCAGCACCCCATAAAACAGGGCGCTGACAAAACCCGGATTACCGGTAAATCCCGGCTGGCGCAGGGCGTGGTTTAACGCTAAGTTGGAATAGCTTTTGCGGGTGCGCACCTGTTCCAACAACTGGAACACCAATTTGCGCTGAGGGTCTGCCATGGTTTCACTTCCTTTTTATCTGCGACGGTTATTGGCCAAAGCCAGCAGCCGCAGCAGGTTTGCAATGCTCACCAACAGTGCCGCCACATAGGTCAACGCCGCTGCCGTCAGCATCTTTTTCGCTCCCTTGAGTTCTTCTCCTTCTGACAGCATTTGGTTGTCTTTCAGGATATCCAAAGCCCGGTAGGAGGCGTTAAACTCCACCGGCAGGGTGATGAGCTGAAACACCACCACGATCACGAACAACAAAATCCCGGCATTCACCAGCCAAGGCATTCCGGCCACCAACCCGATCAAGGCGATGGGCCAGCTGAAAGCAGAGCCAATGTTGGTAATGGGCACCATGGCTTTGCGAATCTTTAACGGAACATAACCGTGCTGGTATTGGATTGCATGGCCGCATTCATGGGCCGCCACCCCAATGGCCGCCACCGAGGGAGAGTTATACACCGCCTGACTCAGGCGCACCACCTCTTTGGTGGGGTCAAAATGGTCGGTTAAGGAACCGGGAACGCACTCGATCCGCACATGCTGCAACCCGTTGCTGTCCAAAATCTGCCGGGCCACCAGATAACCGGTA
>DVGY01000141.1 GCA_018712465.1 Candidatus Egerieicola pullicola
CCACCGGTTTTATGTGGTGGTGAGCCAGTCTGACGGTTGGGTTTATATCGCTGATGGCAAGCGGCGAAAACTGGAAAAGCCTAAGCGGAAAAACCCCCGGCATTTGGCCAAAACAGCCAGACAGGTGGAGCTGTCCGGTGTGGATACCGATCAAAAATTAAGGCGGTTGTTGTGGGACTACAACAATACCGCGCCTGAAAACCGGAAAGGGAGGTAAATGCCATGGCGAAAGATGGAGTGATCGAACTGGAGGGCAAAGTGGTGGAAACCCTGCCCAACGCTACCTTTAAGGTGGAGTTGCCCAACGGACATACCATTTTAGCGCATATTTCCGGCAAGCTGCGGATGAACTTCATCCGGATCCTGCCCGGGGATAAGGTAACGGTAGAGATGTCCCCCTACGATTTGACCAAGGGGCGCATTACCTGGCGCTCGAAGTAAACCGCTTTTACACAGTTGAAACCATAATAAGGGGGTAATTTCAGATGAAAGTAAGACCTTCTGTAAAGCCCATGTGCGAAAAGTGCAAGATCATTAAGCGCAAAGGACGCGTGATGGTGATCTGCCAGAACCCGAAGCATAAACAGCGTCAGGGCTAAGCGCAGATGAGCGCAACGTTTTATAGTATTTTGGAGGTGCAACAATATGGCTCGTATTGCTGGCGTCGACCTGCCCAGAGAAAAGAGAATCGAGATCGGTTTGACTTATATCTACGGCATTGGCCGCAAGTCTGCAGATGACATTCTGGCGGCTACCGGCGTAAATCCGGACACTCGGGTAAAGGACATCACCGAGGACGATCTGGCTAAGCTGCGCGACTACATTGACAAACATTACGAAGTTGAGGGTGACCTGCGCAGAAGCAACGCCCTGAACATCAAGCGTCTGGTGGAAATCGGGTGCTACCGTGGCCTTCGCCACCGCAAAGGTCTGCCGGTCCGGGGACAGCGTACCAAGACCAACGCTCGTACCCGCAAGGGCCCCAAGAAGACCATTGCCAACAAGAAGAAGTAAGGAGGTATTCTAAGTTATGGCAACGAAAGCAGCTTCTAATAAGAAGCAGATTCGCCGCCGCAAGGTGAGCAAGAACATTGAACGTGGTGCTGTCCATATCCAGTCTACCTTCAACAACACCATTGTCACCATTACCGACACCCAGGGCAACGCCCTGAGCTGGGCCAGCGCCGGCGAAATGGGATTCCGTGGTTCCAAGAAGTCCACTCCCTTTGCCGCTCAGACCGCTGCGGAAAAGGCAACCCGTGCCGCCATGGAACACGGTCTGAAGACCGTGGAAGTGTACGTCAAGGGCCCCGGTTCCGGACGGGAAGCCGCCATCCGTGCGTTGCAGGCCTGCGGACTGGAAGTCACCCTGATTAAGGACGTGACCCCCATTCCTCACAACGGCTGCCGCCCGCCCAAGAGAAGACGTGTCTAAGTTAGGAGGCTAATGAAGTGGCTAGAGATAGACAACCCATTTTGAAGAAATGCAAAGCGCTGGGCATCGACCCCGCTGTGATGGGCGTCAATAAGAACACCAAGCGCAATCCCAAGCCCAACCGCCGGAAGGTTAGCGAATACGGCATTCAGCTCAACGAAAAGCAGAAGCTGCGCTTTATCTACGGCATCTTGGAAAAGCAGTTTGCCCATTACTTTGAATTGGCAGAGAAGAGCAATGGACAGACCGGTGAAGTGTTGCTGCAGCTGTGCGAGTGCCGGCTGGACAACGTTGTGTTCCGTCTGGGCCTGGCATCTACCCGCCGGGAAGCTCGTCAGATGGTAGTGCACAATCATTTCACCTTAAACGGCAAAAAGGTCAACGTTCCTTCCCTCCAGGTGAAGGTTGGCGACGTGATCGGCGTCACCGAAAAGACCCGGGGCAGCGACAAGATGAAAGCGATTCGCGAAACCCGTGGCGCAGTTCCGGTTCCCAAATGGCTGGATATGGACAAAGACAAGCTGGAAGGCAAAGTGGTTGCCCTGCCCACCAAGGAAGATCTGGACTTTGAGGTTGATGAGCTGCTCATCGTGGAATACTACTCCAAATAATCAGCCGGCGTTTCCCGGAATCTTAAATTCCGGGTACCGGTTTCGGCAGATGGGAGTAGCAGCCTAACCATGAGGAATGTACAACCGCAAAGAAACTTTTTCCGTGTTTTAGGAGGGTTTAGATGTTAGGAATTGTGAAACCGAAACTCGAGATCGAAAAGCCGAGCAGCGACGGCAGCTACGCAAAATTCGTTGTGGAGCCCCTGGAACGGGGTATGGGCATTACACTGGGCAACAGCCTGCGGCGTGTCCTGTTGTCCTCCCTTCAGGGCGTTGCCGTGACCTCGATTAAGATTGACGGCGTTCAGCACGAATTTTCCACCATCCCCGGTGTCAAGGAGGATGTAACGGAAATCGTTCTCAACATCAAAAGTCTGACTGCCAAAATCTCCGGCGAATCCCCCAAGACCCTCTATATTGAAGAGGAAGGCCCCAAGCAGGTAACCGCCAGCGATATCAAAACCGATTCTGAGGTGGAGATTCTCAACGGCGACCTGCATATTGCCACCCTGGAGGAAGGCGCCAAGCTCTACATGGAAGTGACCATCGACAAGGGCAGAGGCTATGTTCCGGCAGAGCGCAACAAGCAAAACCAGAACATCATCGGCATTATTCCGGTGGACAGCATCTACACCCCGGTTTTGAAGGTCAACTACACGGTGGAAAACACCCGTGTGGAGCAGATCACCGACTATGACCGGCTGAACCTGGAAGTCTGGACGGATGGCACCATTTCCGCAAAGGAAGCGGTCTCCCTGGCGGCCAAGGTTCTGAATGAGCACCTTAGTCTTTTCGTCAACCTCTCTGAAGAGGCGGCAAGCGCCGAAATCATGGTAGAGAAAGACGATAAAGACAGTGAAAAAATGCTGGAGATGACTATTGAGGATCTTGACCTGTCTGTCCGGAGCTTCAACTGCTTGAAGCGGGCAGGCATCAATACCGTGGGTGATTTGAAGAACAAGTCATTGGAAGACATGATGAAAGTACGGAACCTGGGCAAGAAGAGCCTGGAGGAAGTCAAGAAGAAACTGAGTTCCCTGGGCTTGAGTCTGAATTTTGAGGACGAGCAGTAAGGTCTCACCCACACCATTTTATCAGTAAGGAGTGACTTGCAATGAGAAAACTGGGCAGAGCGACCGACGTCCGCCGGGCGATGCTCCGCGGCCTGGTGACCTATCTGCTGGAAAACGGCAGAATTGAAACCACCGTCAGCCGTGCCAAGGAGGTTCAGGCGATTGCCGAGAAGATGATTACCCTGGGCAAAACCAACGATCTCCATTCTAAGCGTCAGGCGCTGGCCTACATCACCAAAGAGGGCGTTGTCAAGAAGCTGTTTGACGAAATCAGCCCCAAATATGCCGACGTAAAGGGCGGCTATACCAGAATCGTGAAGATCGGTCCCCGTCGGGGCGACGCCGCTGAAATGGCGATTTTGGAATTGGTGTAATAGTGCTTTTCAGGAAAAGATTGTCCTTCGGGGTGATCTTTTCCTTCGTTGTCCCCGTAGCTCAGTTGGATAGAGCGACCGCCTCCTAAGCGGTAGGCCGGAGGTTCAAATCCTCTCGAGGACGCCAGAAAGGTCTCGACACGTTTTTATCGTGCCGGGGCTTTTCTTTTTTGTCAGTATTGTGATTTGTTGGTGCTGTAGTGATTGCGGCACCAGATGTTTTTGTGAGTAAATAACTCTTAGAAAGCAACAGTTGGAGTGGGCTTGGAAGAATTGTTTCAAACTCACCGGAAAATCGGACTTTTGATTCCCTATGGATTGTTGTTCTATTTCGGTTTACGAAACTAAAATAGAAGGTTGTCTTTTGCCCAAAACTCCTGTTGCTTTCTCTATGCAAACCGACAGGAATATGGTATACTGTTTTTAATTTAACGGAAGGAGGATAGAGATGGGAAAGGGTAAAAAAAGGAACCGGCCTCGCGCTGTGGTCCCTGTGGTAATTAGTGTTGTTTTGCTGCTGGTTATTGCTGGGGCTGCGGTGTGGTTGTTGCAGCAAAACCACGAAGAAGAGGCGTCGACCAATCTTTCTGCTTCACAAGAGCAGCAGCTTTCCGGCACCGTATACGACGGCACTATGAATACCATCGCGGTGGAGGATGGGAATGAGCAGGTTTATTATTTTGACCTGCAAAATGTTCCGCTCACTACCGGCAGCACTGGAATTGGCATTGGAAATCCGGTAACGGTATATTATCAAGGGATGTTGGATGTCGGTCAGGAGCTGCAGTCGGTGGAAATTCTCAGGATTGAGGTCCAGGATGCACCACAATCTGTCCCGGTACCGGAACCTGCTGCACCAACCTTGGAGGATCAGGCCCAGGAAATTCTAGACGGGATGACTTTAGAGGAAAAGGTGGGGCAGATGTTTCTGGTGCGTTGCCCGGATAGCAACGCTGTAGCCAAAGTGTCCCAATATCATTTGGGCGGGTACATCCTTTTTGGCCGGGATTTTGAAAGCAGCACCCCGGAACAAATTACCCAGACCATCGCTTCCTATCAGGCGAATGCTCAGATTCCTCTGTTTATCGGAGTGGATGAAGAAGGGGGCACGGTGAATCGAGTCAGCCGGTATTCCCAGTACCGCAGTCAGCCTTTTGCATCGCCGCAACAGTTGTTTGCGCAAGGAGGCCTTTCTGCCATTCAGCAGGATACGGTGGAGAAATGCCAATTTTTGTCGCAATACGGCATCAACATGAATTTTGCCCCGGTGTGTGATGTTACCACCAACTCCAACGCCTTTATGTATCCACGGGCGTTTGGACAGGACGGGGAGCATACTGCGGCCTATGTGTCCACCGTGGTGCGGGCTATGGAGGAGCAGGGAATGTGCAGCGTGCTGAAGCACTTTCCCGGTTACGGCAGCAATGGGGATACCCACACTTCTATGATAACTGACAACCGTTCGCTGGAGAGTTTTGAGCAATCAGATTTTCTGCCGTTCCGATCCGGTATTCAGGCTGGTGGAAATGTGGTGCTGGTGAGTCACAATATTGTCACCGCCATGGATCCCAACCGCCCTGCTTCTCTGTCTCCGGAAGTCCATCGAATCCTCCGAGAAGAACTGGGATTTGATGGGGTGGTGATTACCGACGACCTTTACATGGAAGGGGTGCGGCAGTACGCTGCGGACGATCAAGTGGCAGTTCAGGCAGTGCTGGCAGGAAATGACTTGCTTTGCTGTACGGATTTTGAAGTGCAGTACCCAGCAGTGTTGGAGGCAGCCCAATCCGGCGCAATTTCTCAGGAGCAGATCGACCAGTCGGTGCTGCGGATTCTATTATTAAAGTTGGAGAAGGGGATTCTAACCCCAGAAGCATAAATTGAACGATAAGGAGAAAGACAGATGCAATATCAAATTTTTGGAGAGCCTATGCCGGTGGTGGTCTGTACCCTTCAGGGCGGAGAAGCGATGCAGACAGAAAAAGGTTCCATGGTATGGATGAGCGAAAACATGAGTATGGAAACCAATGCCGGAGGTAGCGTAGGAAAAGCCTTCAGCCGGATGTTTACCGGAGAATCCATGTTTCGAAATGTCTACACTGCAATCGGCCAACAGGGAATGATTGCTTTTGGCTCTAGTTTTCCCGGCTCCATCCGAGCGATGGACGTGACGCCGGATGCCCCCATTATCGCTCAGAAATCCGCTTTTCTCTGTGCAGAAATGGGAGTGGAGACCTCTATCCAGTTTCAAAAGAAGATTGGCGCCGGATTTTTTGGCGGAGAAGGCTTTATTATGCAGAGGATTTCTGGGTTTGGCAAGGTGTTTTTGGAAATCGACGGCAGCGCCCAAGAGTACTATCTCCAACCGGGCCAAAGCTTGATTATTGACACCAGCCATCTGGTGATGATGGATTCCACCTGTACACTTTCCATTCAATCGGTGAAGGGGTTGAAAAATAAGGTGTTCGGCGGGGAAGGCTTTTTTAACACCAAGGTCACTGGTCCCGGCCGGGTGATGGTGCAGACCATGTCGGTGGCGGGATTGGCTGCCGCCTTGAGTCCTATGATCTCTAAGAGCGGGAACAACTAATTTAGAATCTTTTTGCCAAGGCCAAAAGATTCTTTGGCAGGTTGGATGGAATCCTTCTCTTTTGTAGAAAAAGGTTTGGCGGCTCTGCCTATTATATCGCAACGAATTTTTTGATATACTGTAACTACGACGTGCAGTTGGAACAACGATCGCAAAGATGCTGTTCCAACTGTTTTTTTGTTTAAGAGGAGGAGTTTACAATGCCAAAAACAAAAGGACAGGAACTGATTTTTACCATCATGATGGTTTTGGTTATGGTATATGGCATGATTGTGTACAACATCTGCCTGGAAACCGGAGGACTGCAAAACCAGCATTTTCTCACAGCGTTCCATGAGCTGTGGTTTATGGGCCCCATTGCCTTTGTGCTGGACTTTTTCCTGTATGGCCATCTTTCCAAATGGATTGCCTTCCGCACCATCGACCCCGAATCCAGCCAGCCCATTTTGATCGTTTTGACCATCTCTGCGGTAACGGTATGTTTGATGTGCCCCACCATGAGTTTGGCGGCTACCTTGCTGATTAAGCAGCCGGACTGGAGCAACCTGGTAGTTACCTGGATGGAAACCACGGTAATGAATTTTCCCATGGCTTTGTGCTGGCAGCTGTTTTTGGCCGGGCCTCTGGTACGGAAGATTTTCCGGTTGATCTTTGAACGGAAAAAAGCAGAACAACCCCCCGTCGTCCCCGAAGAAAAAAAGTAAGGCGTTTCCGCCTCGTTAAACAATTGAAAAGACAGCAGGCTTTTTCCCCTTAGAGGAATTGGACTGCTGCTTTTCTTTTTCCCGAAAAGTTCCACAAACTCGAACTGGATTACACAAAATAGGTTGTGGTTTTTTAGAAAGAGAAGGAGGATTTTTCTGTTTTCTCTTGTGTTTTGTGTGAAAAGTGTGTATGATAACAAGGACGGGAAAAAACAGGAAAATTCCCTCATTTACAATTTATTAAGCACTTTGTTTTACCATTGTTTAGAATTGCCGGGTAAAATAAAGCTGATTGCTTCCAAACGAATAAAAAATTGCAACATCCCCAGAAAGCCCCTGGATTGCTTGGGCGGAAAGGAACGATTGTCTACATGAATGCACAGGAGCCTATTACCAAAACAACAGGACAGATTTTAAAGGACAATATCTGCACTCTGTTTAACCTGTTCAACTTCTTGATTGCCATAGCTCTGGCCTGTGTGGGGGCCTGGACCAATCTGTTTTTTATTCTCATCATCATTCTCAATGTGGTGATTGGAATTGCCCAGGAATTAAAAGCTAAAAAATTGGTGGAGGAACTTTCCCTCCTTACCATGCCTATGTGTGATGTGATCCGCCGGCAACAGCATCTCCACATCTCCATCCAGGAGGTGGAAAAGGGGGATATTCTGCTGTTAGAGAGCGGAAAGCAGATTTGCGCTGACAGCACCGTTCTTTCGGGGGAGCTGGAGGTCAATGAATCCCTGCTTACCGGTGAATCCGATCCGGTGATTAAAAAACCGGGAGACTCCCTGCTGTCCGGCAGTTCGGTCATCAGCGGGAAATGCCAGGCGGAAATCATCCATGTAGGGGATGAAAACTACGCTTCTCAGATCGCCAACGAAGTGAAGAAACTTAAGCAGGTAAATTCCGAGCTGCTGCTTTCCATGCGGAAGGTCACTCGGTTTACCAGCTGGTTTATTATTCCCCTGGGAATCCTGCTGTTTTTGGAGGCTTTCTTCCTTCGGGGAGAAATTATGTACGACGCTGTAGTCACCACCGCTGCCGGGCTGTTGGGGATGCTGCCCAAAGGCTTAGTATTGCTGATCAGTATCGGCCTGGCTGCCGGTATTATTCGCCTGTCCAAACAAAATGTGTTGGTACAGGATCTGTATTCTTTGGAAAACCTGGCCCATGTGGACGTGATCTGTCTGGATAAAACCGGCACCATTACTCAAGGCCGGATGCAGGTAGAAGAAGCTATCCTGCTGGATTCCGGAACACCAGTACCTTTTGAAACCATGATGGGCGCTTTCCTTTGCAACACCGACGACAACAACGCTACCTTCCAGGCGATGAAGGAGTACTTCCAGCCGGTGGAAGGGGTAGAGGCCCCCGCTAAAATTCCCTTCTCCTCGGAACGGAAATGGAGCGCTGTGACCTTGGACGGAATCGGCACATTAGTGGTAGGTGCCCCGGAACGGCTCTGCAAAGGCAAATTGCCGGACGTGGTGACCAAGGTTATGAAGGAAGGCAAGCGGGTACTGCTGGCGGGCTTAACCGATGTCATCGAGGACAAAACTTTGGATCCCGAACGGATCCGCCTGGTGGCGGCCATTGTCATCACCGACCCCTTGCGGGAAAACGCCGCCTCTGCCATTACCTATTTCCGCAATCAAGGCGTGGCGGTGAAGGTGATCTCCGGGGATAACCCGGTGATGGTGTCCGCTGTAGCAAAGCAAGCCGGCATCGAGCACGCAGAAAATTACGTGGACATGTCCATGATCCATCCGGAAGACATGGATCGTGTGGTGCAGGAATACACTGTCTTCGGCCGGGTCAGCCCCCAGCAGAAAAAACTGCTGGTCACCGCCATGCAGAAACAGGGCCATCGGGTTGCCATGACCGGCGACGGGGTCAACGACCTGTTGGCTATGAAGCAGGCGGACTGTTCCATCGCCGTAGGCCAGGGCAGCGACGCCGCCAAGCAAACGGCGCAGTTAGTGCTCATCGACTCCGATTTCTCGGTGCTTCGCAGCGTTTTGGCGGAAGGACGCCGGGTGGTGAACAACATCACCAAATCCGCCGGTGTGTTCTTTATCAAGACCATCTATTCGGTGCTTCTCTGCTTGGTGTGCATCATCCTGAACATGGATTTCCCCTTCCTGCCCATTCAGATCACCCTCATCGACCTGGTGATCGAAGGCTATCCCGCCTTCTTCATCTCCTTCGAGCCCAACGACAAACGGATTACCGGCCGCTTCCTGCCAACGGCGCTGCGATTGGCCGCCCCCAACGCTATCGTTATCACCCTGTCTTGCATTGCGGTGTTCCTCCTCAACTGGCTGGGCGCTATGCCGTTGGC
>DVGY01000142.1 GCA_018712465.1 Candidatus Egerieicola pullicola
GAGAGATCAAATGAAAGATGGATTGGTTAATGTGCTCGTGGTCGGTGTAACCGTAGTCAAATACTACGTTATAGGCAGAGACGCTGGTGGCCAGTTTCCGGCCGTACCGGTCCACAATATCCCCCCGGGCAGCCTGCACCGTGATGGTGGTGGAGGTGTTTTCCCGGGCGGTGGCCAGCAGATCTTCCCCATGGACGATCTGGAAGTACACCAGCCGCACTGCAACCAGTCCGAACACCAGGGCCATGGCAGTGGCAAGAGCAATGATCCGCACACGAGGATTATAGCGTCCAGTATTGAATTTG
This sequence comes from Candidatus Egerieicola pullicola, assembly GCA_018712465.1. GTDB lineage: Bacteria > Bacillota > Clostridia > Oscillospirales > Ruminococcaceae > Egerieicola > Egerieicola pullicola. The sequence continues at coordinate 306 of DVGY01000142.1, forward strand.
ATTTTCATACCGATTCCTTTCTTGAAAAGACAGGGGGCCGATGGAAATCACAGTCAAAATTCCTTTTTTAACTTCGCAGCGATTCGCTGAATTTCGAGGAAATCAGCCGCACCAAAAAGTAGATGGGGATGCCGGCCAGCAAGGTCAGTCCCATTTGGGGCAGCAAATAGTTGACCCACACCAAGCTCATACCGGGAGTACCCCAAAGGGCGTAGCAGAACAGGAAGTACAACCCAGACTGGATGGCCAGCACCGAGAAGTTGTAAAACAAGCTGCTGGGCAGAGTGGTAGGCATCAGGTACATAATCAGTAGGCTTACCGACACGCAGCAGCACATCATCACTAAGGCGTTGAAGCCAAAAAGGGTGTCCTGCTGCATATCCCACAAGAATCCGGCTAAAATGCCGAACACAGCGCCCCCGATTTCATGCTCAAACATGGCGATGGAAAGCACCAGCGGAATGGTGAGCAGGGGTTGAGCGTCCAAAAACCGGAAAAAGCCGGGAGCAGTTTGCAGTCCGTAAAACACAAACAGCAACAGGGTATAAATGATCCACTTCATCACTGACCGGCGCTTGGATTTGGAGCTTCCTTTGGAAAAGTCCATGTATCTGTCTCCTTTTCCCCGTTATCCTTGGTCCTGACCGGCAAAGGAGGTGATGACGAACACCTGGGTCAGTTCTTCGATGTCATTGAAGGGTTCGATGGTAGCATAGTAGGTGGGGCTGTTGCGCTCCAGTTGTACGTCCACCACCCGGCCGATGGCCAGTCCAGAAGGCAGGATGCCGCCGGAACCGCTGGTGACGATGGTGTCCCCAATGCTGACTTCGCTTTCCAGATACCGCATCAGGCAGTATCCATCTTCTGCCAGGTTCAGGTCTCCGGTCACCACGCCGATTTTGCCGCTGTTCAGTTCCTTGGCGCCTACGTCGATGGCGGTGCTGTACAGGGTTTTAACGGTGGCGGTGGTGGAGCTGACCTTGGACACGATTCCCACCAAACCGGCGTCGGTGATGATGGCGTCGTTGACTGCTACGCCTTGGTTTTCTCCTTTATTGATGGTAAAGGTAGAACTCTGGTCCCAGCCGATGATGCTGGCGTTTAAAAAGGTGTAGTCTTCGTGTTCTTCGGCAATGCCCAGCATGGTGCGCAGGGATTCGTTTTCCTGTTCCAGCTCGGTGTTGTCGATGATCTGCTGCCGCAGGTCGTTGACCTCCTGCTGGAGGGCATCCCGCTCAGCAATGGTTTGGTCCACGTTTAGGTATTTGTCGAAAAAGCCGTTGGTGGCGCCGGTAGCGGCGCTGGAGATCTGCTGGAAAGGCCAGGTAATATAACTTAACAGCTTTTCCGGAATGCTGGCAATGCCGTCGCTGGATGCGCCGTAGAGCATGATGCCGAACAGCACTGCAATGACGGTAATCAGAATTTTAAAGCGTTTACTGCGAAAGAAATTTTCCATGGGACCTCCTTCACTCCGGGGTACATTTCCCGGAAAAAACAAAATACAACCGCTCGTTCCCACGAGGGACGAAGATTGTATTTTGCACGGTGGTATAAAATTGTATTGTCGGTTCCACCGCCGGATCAGTCGTCGTCGGTGAGTACGTCGCCCAATTTGTCGAAGTGATCCAGCACGCTGCCGGCACCCTTAGCCACACAGTCCAGGGGGTCCTCCGCAATATTCACCGGCATACCGGTTTCTTCATTGATCAGCTTGTCTAAACCGCGGAGCAGTGCGCCGCCGCCGGTGAGGGTCACGCCCTGGTCGATGACGTCTGCTGCCAGTTCCGGAGGGGTCTTTTCAAAGGTGACCCGGATGGCATCCAGCACCCGGCTTACCGGTTCCGCCAAAGCTTCCCGGATTTCATCGGAAGCAATGGTGATGTTCTGAGGCAGGCCGTTTAACAGGTTTCTGCCCTTGACGTCCATGGTGACTTCTTCTTCCAGAGGATAGGCAGAGCCGATCTGGATCTTAATGTTTTCTGCGGTGCGTTCGCCGATGAGCAGGTTGTATTTTTTCTTGATATAGTCGATGATGGAAGCGTCGAACTCGTCGCCGCCAACCCGCACGCTCTTGGCAGTGACAATGCCGCCCAAGCTGATGACAGCTACTTCCGAAGTGCCGCCGCCGATGTCCACCACCATGCTGCCGGTGGGTTCGGCAACCGGCAATCCGGCGCCGATGGCTGCTGCCATGGGTTCTTCGATGATGCTGACCTTTTTGGCGCCTGCTTTAGCGGCGCCGTCACGGACTGCCCGGCGTTCCACTTCGGTGACGCCGGAGGGGATGCAGATCACCACGTTGGGCCGGCTGAACATGCTCTTGTTCACAGCCCGGCGGATGAATTCCTGCAGCATGCTGACGGTAATGTCAAAGTCGGCAATTACGCCGTCCTTCAAGGGGCGCACTGCCACAATGGAACCGGGAGTACGGCCGATGACATCTTTCGCTTCCTGGCCCACGCACTTCACGGTGTCGGTACGGGTATCCACGGCTACCACGCTGGGTTCCCGAATAATGATGCCTTTTCCTTTCATGTAAACTAATGTATTTGCAGTACCCAAATCAATGCCAATATCTTTGGAAAACATATTCTGATTACTCCTTTTTTACGACAGGTTTTTTGCCTTAATAGGCGCACCTGTCCCAGATGGGTTCATTATAACGCAACAGTCTAACTTCTACAATAGGTTTTACGAGAATTTCATCAAAGTTGATAATTTGGTAATATCTTTTTCAGAATTTGTATCGGAAATCCTACAACATTATGCCAGGAACCGTTGATGCGCTCAATGAGCAGTCCGCCCAAGCCTTGAATGCCGTAGCCTCCCGCTTTGTCGAAGGGTTCTCCGGTGGCGATGTACCAGTCAATATCCTGGTCGGTCAAGGGGGAAAAGGTCACCTTGGTAGTTTGGTGAAAGACGCTCTTTTTCCTGCGCTGCATCACGCAGCAGCCGCTGATTACCCGATGGGTTTTGCCGGATAATTCCCGTAACATCCGCCGGGCGTCGGCTTCGTCTTTGGGAATGCCGAATACCTCTCCTTTGGGACTGACTACAATGGTATCGCAGCCGATCACTACGTCGTCTGGGTGATCCTTGGCTACAAAGGCTGCTTTTTCCTGGGCCAGCCGACGGACCAACCGGGGCGGGATAGATTCTTGAATGGTGGATTCGTCAAAGCCGGAGGGAATTACCTGAAATTCCGGTACCAAATACCGCAGCAGTTCCTGCCTTCTTGGGGAGCGGCTGGCTAAAATCACCATGGGTTATTCTCTCCTTTCTCGTTTGGCATTCAAGCCCCGATAGTAGAGGCCTCGGGTAAAATCGCCGGCCGGCTTTTGCCGGTGGGAATAAGCATCCAGGATCTCAGCGCAGTTCTCTCGAGATTCCGTGGTAAACCAAAATACCGGGTGTTCCAACGTTCGGAAATCCGTCTGTTTGTCCGCCAGCCACAATGGTACGCAGTTGAGCAGTTCCTGGTATTGTTTTTTGTGGCAGGCCACTTCAAATTTCCGGCCGGTGCGGTCGGTAAGGGCGCTGTGCCCTGAGCAGGCTTTGCAGCCTTGTTTGGCTCGGATGGGACAGGCCCGGAATACCATCAAAGGCAGTTTGCCGTAGCAGAGCCAGCCGGTGTGTTCCCCTGCCCAGCGGGACAGAGAAGCTGCTGTGACCTCCGGGGAAAGGATCGCTTGCTTCACGCCCAGCTGCCGGTATTGCTCCAATGCCACCAGGTTGGTGATGTTCAAAAAGGGGCTGCCCAGCAGGGTGAATCCTTTTTCTCGTCCCAAACGCAGCTGAGCCAGTCCGTGAACCAACAGTTTAGTGATTCCCTTTTCCTTTAGCATGTCCAACTGTTGGGCAAATTTTTCTTCTTCCGCCCCAAACAGCATTCGCGGGGCTTCTCCGGCCAGCTTGCTGGAAAGGTTTTGTTCCGACAGGTCCAGCAGTTGTTCCATCGGGAGGATGGCCAGATCCAGCCGCTGCTCCCAATTCCGGGGCAGTTGTTCCCATCTGGAAAACCGTCCCCAGGAGGTCTGCTTTTGCGCCTCCGGCCGGGGAATGGAGTGGAGATGGGCCGGAGCAAAGGGAATTTCAGGGCGGTAGGACACTTGTTCGGTGAGTTGTTCCGTTGCTTGACGCCGCAGGGCATTGAGGGCGGATTTGGGCAGCATCAGTCCTGGGGCAATGTTGCAGGTTATCGTTCCCGGCAAAAAGACGGTACCCCCTAGTTTAGTCAGGCTGGCCGCTGCTTCTTCCTCGGTGAGGGGACGGGTTTTGGCAATCTGAGGAGGTTCTCCGGTTACTGTCACCGGTTTTTGTCCGGCGCAGCAGGCGGTGAGCTGACAAGGGGTGTCCGGCTGAACCGTCAAGGTGAGATCCAAGGGAAGAAAGGGAACTTCTTTCTGGTAGCTTTGGGCCAGGGAGCGGAGCAGCTCCTGATCGGCTGCTGTCACATCTTCCTTCTCCCGGATGCCGAACATGGAGCCATCCCGTCTGCCGGAGGGATAACCTTCGGTAAAGCCGCTGCGGGAAAATACCCGCCGCAGCCGGTCCAGCTGGGGATCCTTCCCTAAGGATAGGGCGCGGTAGCTTTGGCAGGCCGCCGCCACATATTCCGGCCGTTTCATTCGGCCCTCGATCTTTAGGGAGTCCACCCCCATGTCCCAGAGGGCCTGGTAATAGTTTGCCCAGCAGTTGTCCTTGAGGGAGAGGTCATGAGCGGTTTTGTCTCCGGTGGAGGTAAAGGGCAGCCGGCAGCTTCCGGCACAGCTTCCCCGATTGGCGCTGCGCCCGCCCACCATGGCGGAGAGGTAGCACTGTCCGGACACGCTCATGCAAAGCGCCCCCTGGACAAATACTTCCAATTCGATGCTGCATCCTTGACGAATGGCGGCAATTTCCTCCAAGGAAAGTTCGCGGGCCAACACTGCCCGGGTAAAGCCCATTTCTTCCAACTGGCGCACCCCTTCCAGGGAATGAACGCTCATTTGGGTGGAAGCGTGGATGGGCATAGCCGGGGCACAGCGGCGCACTAACTCCCAGGTCGCCAAATCCTGGACCAAGATTCCGTCCACCGGAGCCTGACAGGCCTGTCGGATGGTTTCTACTGCCTGATCCAGTTCATTTTCCAACAACAGGGTGTTGAGGGTAAGATACACCTTGGCCCCATACAAATGGCATAGCCGGGCGGCGGCTTTTAAGGCGTCTCCGTCAAAGTTTTCCGCAAAGGCCCGGGCGCTGAAGGCCTTGGCGCCCAGATATACCGCGTCGGCGCCATTGCGCACCGCCGCTGCCACACACTCCAAATTGCCTGCGGGAGCCAGCAGTTCCGGCTTATTGATTGCTGCCATTTTCCAGCTTTTCTTTCAAAGACATAAAGCCGATCTGGTTTTCCAGTTCCTTGGCTTTTTGCCGGGAGCTTTCCAGCAATTCGTTGAGCTCCTTAATCTGAGCGTTCTTGGCCTCCACCGCTTTGGCAACCTCCTGTTGGATGAGCTGCTGCTGTTTTTTCAGTTCTTTCTGAGCGGCTTCCAGCTTGGAGGACAGCTTGTTGCTTTCGTCGATATAGGTGGTAAGTTGGCCTCTTAAATTGTCGGCGTCATCGCTGGCTTTTTTATACTGATCCAAATAATCCAAAGCGGTGAGGATCACGCTGTCGGTCAGGCCGATGGTGTCGTCCGCCTGCATGACCTGGTCCAGATCCTTATCTAATTTTCCCGCCAGCATTCTGGTATAACGCTCTGTTTCATCGGTGTTCAGGACATAGTTTTTTCCTGCAATGGTCACCTTTACCTTGTTGTTCATGGTCTCATCCTTTCCGTGCCTGCAAGATCTGATTTCATTATACAAAACCCGCCTGAGTTTGGCAAGATTGGGGAGCGGTTTTCTTGGGAAAAACAAAAATCCCGGCACGAAAAAGCACCGGGATTACAGTTCCAAGAAAGTTCTTGTGTTTGGGAAAAACAATGCCGAAGATTGCTTTTCTCAAGGCGTGGCTTGGAAATCAGGGATTAGGATTTGGATTTGCGCAAATTGGGGGACTTAAAGTCCAGCACTAAGGCCAAAGCGGCCACTCCAACAATGGTCACGATGCCCTCTACCAGCATATAAGAACCATTGTAGCCTAAGCTGTAAGCCCACACCGACTGCCAACCAGCGGCATACTCGCCCCAAATGGTGACGCCGGAAATAAAGTGGCAGAGAAACCGCAGGGCAGATCCCACCGCGGCGCCCAGTCCGATGCCCAGAGGCTGGTTTTTCAAGCGCCGGAAGAAAGCCCCGGAAAGACCCAGCACGCCAAAGGCAAAGACGTAGTCAAACAAGATCAGGATCAGATAAGCGCCTAAGGTTTTGACGTAGGCAAAGTTGCCCAGTCCTTGGAGTACCATCTGAAGCAAGCCGAATACCACTCCGGAGAAGGCGCCCCACTTCCAGCCGTGGCGGTAGCCGATGAGGATCAAAGGTACCTGGCTGAACACGGTAATATTGCCGCCCATCGGCAGGCTGAAGATGGTGAAGTAGGACAGAATGGTGCCCAAGGCAATCATCATGGCACATTCCGTCATCTTTCGTACTTTTGAAATCTGCATGTTTTTTCCCTCTTTCGGTAAACTAAAAATAGCGCCCCGCTGAAAAACCCAACCGGACGCCAAAACATGCCATTCCAATTCCCTTCGTCGGCATTACCCGCATCAGGTGCGGCCGGTTACCCGGCCGGGGTGGGTCGAGGTCGAACCTCCTCTCAGCAAAAGCTCCCCTATTTTCGTATACATTTTAGCACAGGGTAGATGGGGTGTCAATTTAAACCGGTCCGTTTTGACTGTTTGGGGAAATTTCCAGTGTTTTTCGGGAAAACCGCTTGCTTTTTCTCGTCAATTTTGGTATATTATAGTTAGTTTCACGAAAGCATCTGCTATCACTCACAACGGTGAAGGCAATGCAATCGTTTTAGGGGAAACAATGATAGTTTTGGAGGTAATTGGTTATGTTGGTATCTGCAAAAGAAATGCTGCAAAAGGCGAAAGCCGGTCACTATGCGGTCGGTCAGTTCAACATCAACAACCTGGAATGGACCAAGGCCATTCTGCTCACTGCACAGGAACTGAATTCTCCTGTGATTTTGGGTGTGTCCGAAGGCGCTGGTAAATATATGACCGGTTTTAAGACCGTGGTAGGCATGGTTAACGGCATGCTGGAAGAACTGAAGATCACCGTTCCGGTAGCACTGCATTTGGACCACGGCACCTACGAAGGCTGCCTGAAGTGCGTGGAAGCCGGCTTCAGCTCCATTATGTTTGACGGCAGCCACTACCCCATTGATGAAAACGTAGCTAAGACCCAGGAATTGGTGAAGATCGTAGCGGAACACGGCATGAGCCTGGAAGCCGAAGTAGGCGCCATTGGCGGCGAAGAAGACGGCGTGGTCGGTATGGGTGAATGCGCCGATCCCGATGAATGCAAGCGGATTGCTGACCTGGGCGTAGACATGCTGGCTGCCGGCATCGGCAACATCCATGGCCCCTATCCGGCAAACTGGCCTGGCCTGAGCTTTGAGACTTTGGCTGCTGTGCAGGAAAAGACCGGAGAAATGCCCCTGGTGCTCCACGGCGGTACCGGTATTCCGGACGACATGATTAAAAAGGCCATTGACCTGGGCGTTTCCAAGATCAATGTGAACACCGAGTGCCAGCTCAGCTTTGCTGCTGCTACCAGGAAGTATATTGAAGAGGGCAAGGACAAAATCGGCAAGGGCTATGACCCCAGAAAACTCCTGGCCCCCGGCTACGAAGCCATTAAGGCTACTGTCAAGGAAAAGATGGAGCTGTTCGGCAGCGTAGGCAAGGCGTAATTTGTTGTTATAGTAAAAAATTCGACCTCCCTGGAATTACTGGGGAGGTTTTTCTTTGTTTTCGATTATTTTTGTTTCCATGATGGTGAGAGACATGGGAAAAAGACTTTTCCCGTTTTTCTTTCCCTTGCCTTTTCCTCCCACATAGAGTAAAATAGTACCCAGTAAAAACCACAAGGGGAGAGAACACCATGGCAGTTACCATTCAAGCGCCCAAAGGCACCGAGGACGTGCTGGGCAGCGAAAGCTATAAATGGCAGTTTATCGAAAACCTGGCCAAACAAACCGCCGCGCTGTACGGTTTTTCGGAACAGCGCACCCCCACTTTTGAAAGCATGGCGCTGTTCCGCCGCAGTGTAGGGGATACCACCGATGTGGTGCAGAAGGAAATGTACCAGGTGCGGGCAGAAACCGAAAGCAGCAAAAAGGAGCCGGAACTGTTTGCCTTAAAGCCGGAAGGCACCGCTGGCGCGGTCCGGGCGGTGATCCAGCGGGGGCTGCTCAACCAGGCGCTGCCGTTACGGGTCTACTACATCACCCCCTGCTTCCGCCACGAAAACACCCAGAAGGGGCGGTTGAGGGAATTCCACCAGTTTGGGGTGGAGATGTTTGGCGCCCAGAATCCCGGGGCGGACGTAGAGGTCATGAGCCTGGTGAAGGATTTATTTGACCGGCTGGGGCTGAAAAACATTACCTTAAACATCAACTCCATCGGCTGCCCCGCCTGCCGGGGCGAATACCACAAGGCGCTGAAGGACTACTTCTCCGCCAAAAAAGACCAGCTCTGCCCCACCTGCCTGGAACGGCTGGACAAAAATCCTATGCGGATTCTGGACTGCAAAAACCCGGAATGCGCTGCATTGGCGGCGGATGCTCCGGTGGTGCTGGACTATCTCTGCGAGGATTGCAGCACCCACTTTGAAGGGGTGAAACAGCGGCTGGATGCTTTGGGCATGGAGTACACCGTAGATCCCCACATTGTCCGGGGATTGGATTACTACACCAAAACTGTATTTGAGTTTGTTTCCTCCGATCTGGGCGCCCAGTCCACTGTCTGCGGCGGCGGTCGGTATGACGGTTTGGTGGAGCAGATGGGCGGCCCTGCCACTCCGGCTTTAGGCTTTGCCATGGGCTTGGAACGGCTGCTGCTGATTTTGGAAGCACAGGGAATCGAAATTCCCAAGCCGGAAGGCTGTTTGCTGTATCTGGGCAGCATGGGAGAAAATGCCGCCATTCAGGCCTGCCGTCTCACCAACAAGCTCCGGGGCGAGGGGTTCTATGTGGAGTGCGACGTCATGGGCCGGGGTGTGAAGGCCCAGATGAAGTACGCCAACAAAATTGGAGCCAAATACAGCCTAGTGCTGGGGGACAACGAACTGGCCACCGGCAAAGGCATGCTCAAGGATATGGAAACCGGGGCTCAGACCGAAGTGGAGCTGGAAAAGCTGGCTGACCGGCTGTATGACGCAACCCTGGCAGGACAGCTTGATAAGCTTACCCAGCAGGTGGCGGGGGATGCTTCCCTGCAATCGCTGAAAACTCTGTTGGGCGGCAAGGAAGGAGAATAAAAATGGCTGAATCTATGAAGGGGCTGAAACGCACCCATTACTGTAACGATATCCGCAAAGAACAGGTGGGTCAAACCGTCACCGTCACCGGCTGGGTGCAGCGGCAGCGGGACAAAGGCACCTTGATCTTTGTGGATTTGCGGGACCGCAGCGGCATTGTGCAGCTCACCTTTGACGACACCACTCCTCGTGATGTGTTTGAAAA
>DVGY01000143.1 GCA_018712465.1 Candidatus Egerieicola pullicola
GTTTTCTGGAATCAACACGCGCAGCCCGGTTACCTGTTGGACGCCGGTGGCGTTGAGCATGGCCTGGTAGTGACTTTTTGCAGCGCTGGAATCTAAGCCGTACACCTTCATTTCGCCGGCCTGTTCCCGATAAGAGGTATTGTCAATGCTTACCCCTGGAGGGATGATGGTGTCGGTTACGGTGAGGTATTCCGGCAGAAGATCCTGGTACCGGCTGCGGTCAAAGCAGTTGGCGATGGCCAGCCGAAAATCTTGGTTGTTTAAAATCTGTTGCTTGACGGCATCCGTGCTGTGCTGGTTGAAGGTCAGCCCCCACACTGTGTTGGGGTGGGTGGTGATTTGATAGCTGCCGTCAAATAACCCTTGATCCGGTTTGCCGGAGAAGGTGTAGGCTGCGCTGTCCCCATCGTAGAACCGGGTGAGGATTTCGCTTTGGGTTTCTCCCTCAGCCGGAGTATCGGAGTAGCACAGCCAAAAAATCATACTGGTCAAATGGATTTGATCTTGGTCATAGTAGCGATCATTGGGAACCAGTTTGATGTAGCTGTCCACAATCCATTTGTCCGCCTGGTAGGCGCTGTTGGAAATTAGGGCGGCTCCTTTTAAGCCGTATTCTCCTTTGGTTTCATTGAAGAACTGCTCGTTGCAGGGCATTGCCGGTGCGGTGGAGAGCAGTTCCAGTAAAAAGGCATTGGGACGTTCCAACTGGATGACCAGTTCGGTGTCGCTGTTGGCGTAGACTCCTAATTGGTCCACGTCCATGGTGCCAGCAGCCACCGCGGAAGCATTTTTAATGCAGTAGAAGTTGTGGGCGGTTTGAGATTTTGTTCTGGGATTGAGCAGCCGGCGGAAGGCAAAGACGAAATCGTTGGCGGTACAGGAGTACCCGTTGCTCCAATGGAGCCCTTCTTTTAAGGTAAAGGTATAGGTTAGCTGATCCTGGCTGACCTGGTAGCTTTCCGCTGCCCCTAAGCCGATGCTGCCGTCCTCCTGTACTCGGGTCAGTCCTTCAAAGATTTCGTTGATTACCGTAAAGGCATAGGGATCGTTGGCGGATTGCGGGTCTAAGGTGGCCGGTGTCCCCGGCAGGTCGTAGGTTAACGTCGTTTCACTGGAACATCCACTAAAGGTCCCCAGCGTTCCCATAAGAAGTAAAACGGCCAATAGGCCGGATAACAATCGTTTTTTCACTGGTGTTTCCCCCTGGTAAAATTCAAATAAACCCTTTTTCAAACACCGGTTGTCAAGGCGAAAGTGCTTGCCTGTTTTCTTTTTTCCATCCATTTTATTATATCGGCTTCTGTTGGAAAAAGCAACAAAATCAGTCGAATTTTCCGTTCTTTCCTGATCTTTCTTATTTTTCGGTAGAGCGGGATGAACTGCCGATCCTGCCATATAAGGTAAGGGCATCGTAAAGGTGGTAGGGCGGGGTGCTGTGATCCCCTTTGGCGGAGGCAGTTACCAGTAGATATTGTTTCCCTTGAATTTCCGCTAAACTGGCTAAGCACAGCCCGGCTTGGTCGGTGTAGCCGGTTTTTCCGCCCAGGATTTTTCCGTTTTGCAGTGATTGGGATTCCGGCAGTTCCCAAAGGGTGGAGGTAAAGGAAAGGCCAAAGGGATGCGCACTTCCGGTGGCGGTGTAGCTGTGAGTGGTAAAGATTTGGAAAAAGAGAGGGTTTTCCAGCGCTGTACGAAGCAGTAATGCGATGTCTTCCACGGTGGTGTAGTGGTCGTTGTCCTGCAAGCCGGTGGAGTTGACAAAATGAGTGTTGCTCATGCCCAATTCCCGTGCCGTTTGATTCATGACTTGGGCAAAGGCGGTTTCGCTTCCTGCCATGGCTTCTGCCAGCGCCACACAGCACTCCGCTCCCGAAGGCAGCATGGCTCCGTACATTAAATCCAAGGCAGAGACCTGTTCTCCCGGTTCAAATCCCGCCATGGAAGCCTGTTGTGCAGAAAGAGGAGGGAAGATGGATGCCTCTAAGGTGATGATCTGCTGAGGGCCCAGTTTTTGCACTGCCAGATACACCGTCATGATTTTGGTCAAGGAAGCGGGGAAAATGCGTTGGTTGGCATTTTTTCGGGTCAATGTCCGGCCGGATTCACAGTCCAACAACAGAGCGGAGTGGCTGTACAGCCCATTGGCGGGAATAACGTTGTTTTTTTCTTCCCAAGACGCGGTCAACCATCTGGAAAGAAAATATGCAGCTGAGGCAATCACCAGAACAGCGGCGACCAGAATGGCAAGGGCAGCAAGGATTCGCTTGCCAGAAAGTTTTCGCTTTTGGGGATAGGCTTGAGAAGTCATGGTGTTTCCGTCCTTTCGCAAAAAGAAAAGCAGTGGGTCTCTGGTGTTTAGAATACCAGATTCCACTGCAAGGTTTGCTAAAGACGGATTGAGGTTTTCCTAAGGGTTTCTTAAGAAGTTGGATTGGATGTGTGTTGAAATGGGTTACCGGCTGCGGAATAGGCCGTTTCACCCTTGCTTCTTGGGTAGTATCACGGTGAACACCGTATGCTCCTGCTGACTGGTGGCCTCAATGCTGCCGCTGTGGAGGGTGACGATTTCCCTGGCAATGGCTAACCCTAATCCGGCTCCGCCGGAATCGGTGGAACGGGATTCATCCAACCGGAAAAATTTTTCAAAGATGGACTCCAAACGGTAGGGGGGAATGGTCTTTCCTTGATTCTCCACAGTGAGACGGATGCTGTCCCCTTGTTCCATTGCAGTCAGCAGGATGGGGGAGTTAGGATAGCTGTAAGAGGCGGCATTTTTCAGCAGATTCTGGAACACCCGTGCCAGCTTATCCGGATCCCCTTGGATCGGCAGGCTTTCCGGTATTTGCAGCTGGATGAAACAGCCTTTTTGCTGCATCAGGGGGTAGAACTCCTCCACCAGCTGCCGCAGCAGATAGCAGAGATCGAAGGTTTGAGTTTCCAGCACCATTTCGTGCAGGTTGTATCGGGTGATGTCGAAAAATTCATTGATGAGCCGTTCCAGCCGCAGGGCTTTGTCCAGGGCGATTTTGGTGTACTTTTCCTTTTGTTCTTCCGGAAGCTGGGGTACCTCTTCCAATAAGCTCAGGTATCCGATCACCGAGGTGAGGGGGGTTTTTAAATCGTGGGCCAGGTAGGTAATCAAATCACTTTTTCGCTGGGCTTCTTCCTGCAACAGCCGTTTCTGCCGTTCCATGGAAGCGTTTAGGGATACCATTTGGGCGGTAATTTCCGCATACTGCATGGGTAGTTGGTCCACGGCAGTGTCCGGATGCTGGGTCAGATACTGGATCAGCTTTCCCGCTTCCAAAATAGTGGCGGTTTCCTGTTTTTTTCGCTGCCGGTAGGAGACCAAAAACAAAGTGAAAAGAATGCCGCATACCAGAATCAACAGTAAAATCAAAAGTGCCCAGTATACACGGCTGAGGACAATGTATTCGGTGGTGTACATTTCCCCGGTTTCGGTGTAATAGTAATTTACCCCCACAAAATTATTGTAGAGAAAGGTTGCCATTACTCCGTCGAACCAGACGTCCAGAAGATAGACCAAAAAGAAACACCCGGTGATGGCGGCCCCCAGGCTCACCACGAATTTAACAATGGGAAATCGAATTGTCTTCAATTTTGTAACCGTACCCCCAAACTGTTTTGATGTATTTGGGAGACTCAAAGCAGTCTCCCATTTTTTCCCGAAGATGGCGGATGTGGACGGAAATGGAGTTGTTGCTTTTGGTGAAATATTCGTCCTTCCAGATCTGGTGGAACAGCTCTTCTGCACTGACCACCTTGCCTCGGTTTTGACAGAGGATCACCAGGATGGAAAATTCCGTAGGGGTCAAGGATAACGGCCGTTGGTCCAGGGTGCACTCATGGGTGGCGGTGTTGATGGTCAGACCACCCAGTTCAATGAGCTCCTGGGAAGGGGCAGAGGTGTTGTACCGCTTGTACCGCCGCAGTTGGGCTTTAATTCGGGCCACCAGCTCCAAGGGCCGGAAGGGTTTGGTGACGTAGTCGTCTGCGCCTAAGCTCAGCCCGTTGATTTTGTCTGTTTCCTCCACCTTGGCGGTGAGCATGATTACCGGGTAGTTGTACTTCTGCCGGATCCGTCGGAGCAGGGAAAACCCATCCTCTTCCGGCAGCATGACGTCCAGTACGGCTAGGTCAAACGGCCCTTGGGCAATGGCTTTCCGGGCATCGGCGGCCGTGTAGCACACTGTGACCTGGTATTCCTCGTTTTTTAGGTAGAGGGCGGTGAGGTCGGCGATTTCCACTTCGTCGTCCACCACTAAAATTTTTTCCTGCAATTTGGATTCCTCCCATCTCTCTGTCTCTATCATACCAAGGAACGCCGAAAAAGGGAAGGCCGAAATTCCTAAGACTTTCTTAAGAATCCGCCTTCCCCGGTAAAATCAGGTTGGGAGTTCATATTGAATCAATTCTTGGTAATATTCCGAAGAATAGAGTGCTCCGGGCCGGATCCGGGTCAGTTCCGGGTAGGAATCCAGTTCCGGCAGGGTGTCCACCCATCCCAGGCAATAGGCGGTGAGAGGGGTGATCTCAAAGCCGATTTCGGTCAGTTCGGTTTCGTAATAGTGACCCTGGGTGTTGCCGCCCATAATTTCATCGGGATATTCTGCGGCCACGTATTCCGGCAATCTGCTGCCGACAGGGAGCTGAGGGGAATTGGAATAGAGGTCAATGGCGCCAAACTGATGGAGCAGCTCGTGGGCATAGATGTAGGGGCATTGCCGCTGGATACGCTGGGCATCCTGGTAATAAAACACGAAGGACAATTCCCGTTGGGTGAGCTGCTCAGGGACGTCTGCCATCCGAGGCAGAGTAAAGCTGGTGCCGCTTTTGGGCAGAAATACCAGGTAGCAGACGCTTTCTGCCTGATACTGCTCTAAAAGCTGCTGCTCCGGCAATGCCGTATCCATCCATGAGATAACCTGCTGGTAAAAATCCGTGAGATGATCGGTGAGATTCAAGGTTTCATC
>DVGY01000144.1 GCA_018712465.1 Candidatus Egerieicola pullicola
GCAAAAAGATTATCTGTTTTGGGCCTATATGTACTTCCCGGATGTTTTGACCCAAGAGGAGCTGGAATCCTTTTCCGTGGAGGATTATCTGGGACAATGAGCCAATCAGCCAACCTTTTGAGAAAAGAGAACAGCAAAGTGTAAAGGAGTGTCTTTATGTTTGATGATGCCAATCGGTTTTATTCATCTGCCATTTCAGTGAATTCGCAATCTGTGATTATGGCTGTTTTGTGGATCAGCTTGTTGATTGTGGTGTTTCATCTGATCCGCAAGCGAATCAAATTGGTTCAGAATTTTGGTATTGTAACCTTAATCATTATGTTGCTGTTGATGCTGGTGCGGGTGTTTTTTCCTCTGGACTTTAAATTTACCAAAAATATCCCATCCATTCTGTACGGTAATCTGGAATACTTTTTTGAAAAGGTTACATTGTTTTCCATCCCGGGGATCGATTTTGCCGTCACCCCGTTGGCCATTTTGCTGACGGTTTGGGCAGTGGGCAGTGTGGTTTCCTTTCTCTTGTTTGTACATCGAAGCCGAAAGGCATTGCGCTGTCTGAAAGATTCTATGCATGCTCCTTTGCCAAAAGATCAAGAGATTTTAGATATGGCAGAAAACCGAATGGGCAAATCTCACCGTGTGATGCTTTACCGTGCTTTGGTCATGACGCCTTTGACCTACGGCTATTTTCGCCCCAAAATTTTGATTCCTGCCGGGAAAAAGTATTCGGATCAGGAACTGTACTGCGCTTTGCTGCATGAATTGTTCCACTTTTATCATAGAGACGCTTGGATTAAGCTGTTGGTGCAGCTGCTGTGCAGCCTGCTTTGGTGGAACCCGTTGATGTATCTCTTTCAGCGGGATGTCACCCAAACTTTGGAACTGCACTGCGATGCCGCAACGTATGCCCGGATGACCTCTATGGAGCGGTGTGATTATATGACGACCTTGGCGAATGCAGTGAAGGCTTCTAAAGAAATGAAGATTTTAGCGATGCAGAGCACAGGTTCTTCTTCGGAATTGGCGGCGGAAATGGGGAGGGATCGGATGAATCAGCGGATCTCACTGTTGATTGGAGCTCATAAAATGCCGAAACATTCTAAGCGTTATTACTTTTTGGTAACTTTGGTGATGGTAGCAGCTTTATTTTGTACTTACCTTTTTATCTTTACACCTCTTCATACTCAATATTATGGGTTGGAAAATTGGACCAGCGGTATTCCCGTGACCCAGGAAAACAGTTATCTGGTGGAATACCCGGAGGATTGCTATTTTTTGGTTGTATCGAATTCTTCCAGTTCGGAGCAGTCAAACCATACAATCACGCCTTTAGACAATCCCGAAACGGTGCGGCAAGCGCTGGAGGAACGCCAGTTGGAGGTAAAAACCGTGGACAAAGAGGGTTTTCTCCAGGTGTTGGCGGATACCGGCAGCCAAGATCCTCAAACAGATTATCTCTTTTGGGCCTATCTATATTTTCCGGATCTTTTGACCCAAGAAGAACGGGATTCCTTTTCCATGGAGTATTAAGGAGAAGCTCTCTTTTACTCCCGTTTTTTCAGTGCCCCAGGAGCGGAAGCTCCAAAAAATAATTTTTTAGAAAGGAAGTTGTACTATGAAAAAATCCCTGCGTAAAATTCTGGCGGTTTCTGTAGCCACTCTCACATTGACTGCCTGTTCCGCCCCGTCGCTGCTCACCGTGGCAGCTCAAGAACCGGTTCCGGCTTCCGTTGTTCAAGTGGAAACGGCGTCTGACAACGGGGAAACCATCTCTCCCCGTGCCGATATTATTGTAACGAAATATCGTCAATACAATGGGAAGTGGCAGTATCGGCGTTGGAATGAAACCAAGCAGGAATGGGTGGATCCCGATTGGATTGATCTGTAATCCGCTGGAAATGCAAGGCCCGGCAGTTTGCCGGGCTTTTTGCTGCCAAAATGAAAATAGGGGGTTTACAAGCAGAAAAAGTTGTGGTATAGTATAAGTACTTTGTCATGGTTTGCGGGAATAAGCCGCGCAGCGGAGTTTTGCCTGCCCCTTACTAAGACAAAGCGAATGCCCTTGCCGCCGGGCAAACAGGCAGGCAGGGGTAAATTTAAAATGAGGTGAAGCACCATGTTAAGAAAAGAAGAAAAGAACGAAGTTATCGCTGCCAACCGGCTCCACGACACCGACACCGGTTCTCCGGAAGTGCAGATCGCGGTTCTCACCAAGCGCATCAATGATCTTCAGGAGCACTTCAAAGTGCATCCCCACGACCATCACTCTCGTCGGGGCCTGTTGAAGATGGTTGGTCACCGCCGCAATCTGTTGGCTTACCTGAAGAAGACCGACATTGAGCGGTACCGTGCTTGCATCGCCAAGTTGGGCCTGCGGAAGTAAGTTTTGGCGCGTGTAAAGCGGAAGTTTTGAATCGGTCAGTTTACGGAAAAATTCTTTTCGATAAACTGTGGCGGGTGTATTGTGTACATCCGCCTTTTTTGTTATAATAGTAGAGTGGGTTGGCTTCCTTTTAGCAAAAAACCGTCGGCTTTTCCCAAAGAGCTCAGGGTTTCTTGCTAAAATTCGGCCTTCCCAAATTTCCCGACAAGAATCAAGGAGGTCCAATTATGGCAAACAAAGAGCAAGTGTTTGAAACAACCTTTGCCGGGCGGCCGCTGAAAGTCACCGTAGGGAAGACCTGCGAATTGGCAAACGGCTCCTGCTGGGTGCAGTATGGCGACACGGTGGTTATGGGCAATGTTACCGCCTCCGCTAAGCCTCGGGAAGGCATTGACTTTTTCCCGCTGAGCGTGGATTACGAAGAAAAACTGTACAGCGTGGGTAAAATCCCCGGCTCTTTTTTGAAACGTGAATCCCGTCCCAGTGAAAACGCCATCCTCACCAGCCGGATGGTGGACCGTCCCATGCGCCCGCTGTTCCCCAAGGATATGCGCAACGACGTCACCATTGTTATGACGGTGCTGTCCAGCGACGTGGACAACGCGCCGGAAATCACCGGTTCCCTGGCCGCTTCCATTGCGGTATCCATCTCCGACATCCCCTTCAACGGCCCCATTGCCACCGTCAGCGTTGGTCTGGTGGATGGAGAATTGGTGCTGAACCCCATTACCGAACAGCGGAAGGTCAGCAAGCTGAATCTTACCGTGGCTGGCAGTGCGGAAAAGATTGTGATGATCGAAGCCGGCGCCGACGAAGTGCCGGAAGATGTGATGCTGGACGCCATTGCTTTGGCTCACACTGAAATCAAGAAGATGGTGGCCTTTATTGCCGACATTCAGGCACAGGTAGGCAAGCCTAAATTTGAATATGAGCACGTGGATCTGCCCTTTGAAATGCTGGACGATGTTTCTGCCATTGCTTACGAAGATGTAAAGGTGGCCCTGGACACTAACGACAAAAATGTCCGGGATGAGCGGTTGCAGCCCATCTACGATAAGGTGTACACTCAGTTGGAGGATAAATACCCTGATTCCAAAACCCAGTTGGACGAGTGTATGTATAAGCTGCAAAAGCGGATCGTCCGGGAATGGCTGCTGGAAGGCAAGCGGGTAGACGGCCGGGGTATGGACGAAATCCGTCCCCTCAGTGCGGAAGTAGGACTGCTGCCTCGGGTACACGGTTCCGGCCTGTTCACTCGTGGACAAACTCAGGTGCTCTCGATTGCTACCCTGGGCTCCATCCGGGATATGCAGAACCTGGACGGCCTGGATGAACACGATCACAAGCGCTATATGCATCATTATAACTTCCCCTCCTACAGTGTGGGAGAAACCCGTCCTT
Source organism: Candidatus Egerieicola pullicola (assembly GCA_018712465.1). Classification (GTDB taxonomy): domain Bacteria; phylum Bacillota; class Clostridia; order Oscillospirales; family Ruminococcaceae; genus Egerieicola; species Egerieicola pullicola. Next base: position 3,785 of record DVGY01000144.1, read on the forward strand.
CCCGTGGCCCCGGCCGTCGGGAAATCGGCCACGGCGCTTTGGCGGAAAAGGCACTGGTGCCGGTGCTGCCCAGCTTGGAAGAGTTCCCCTACGCTATCCGTGTGGTGAGTGAAGTGTTGTCCTCCAACGGCTCCACCTCGCAGGGTTCCATCTGTGGTTCAACTCTGGCTTTGATGGATGCCGGTGTTCCGATCCGCACTCCCGTTGCCGGCATTTCCTGCGGCTTGATTACCAAGAAAGACGGCAGTTTTACCACCATGGTAGACATCCAGGGCCTGGAAGACTTTTATGGCGACATGGACTTTAAGGTGGGCGGTACCCACAACGGCATCACTGCCATTCAGGTGGACATCAAAGTGGACGGCCTGACCATGGACATCATTAAGGAAGCCTTTGAAAAGACTCGGAAAGCCCGTCTCTATATCCTGGATGAAGTGATGGCCAAAGCCATTGACAAACCCCGTCCGGAGGTCAGCAAATACGCTCCCAAAGTGGTGCAGACCATGGTGCCGGTGGACAAGATCAAGGACGTTATCGGCAAGGGCGGCAGCGTGATTCAGAAGATCTGTGCGGA
>DVGY01000145.1 GCA_018712465.1 Candidatus Egerieicola pullicola
CGCTCATTTCGTCGAAGATCCGATTGGCGATTTCCGGGCTGACTCCATTGGCCACCGCCCCTACGCAGTCCTGGGTGCCGTCTGGATTTTGATGGCCGTAAAGGAAATACTGCCGTTCCTGCTCCATAACGTCGTGCTTTTTCTTGGCCATGGCCCGGCGCACCAAATCCGCCCGTCCATAGGAGTATCCCGCCAGGCTGCGGCAGATCTGCATCACCTGTTCCTGGTACACCACGCAGCCGTTGGTGACCTTCAAGATAGGTTCCAGCAACGGGTGCAGATACTTGATCTTTTCCGGGTGGTGGCGGTTTTCCACATAGGTTGGGATGCTGGCCATAGGGCCGGGACGGTAAAGAGAGATCACCGCGATAATGTCTTCCAGGCTGGTGGGTTTGAGCTGGGTCAGCACCCGCTTGATCCCGGCGCTTTCCAGCTGGAACACCCCATCGGAATCCCCGGCGGAGAGCATTTGATACACCGCCGGGTCATCGTCCGGCAGCTGATCCACCGAAAAATCCGGCTGGAATTTCCGAATATTGTCCTCACATTCCTTGATGATGGTCAGGTTGCGCAGTCCCAAAAAGTCCATCTTCAGCAAGCCAAGCTGCTCAATGGTGGTCATGGTGTACTGGGTAACGATCACATCATCGTTGCGCTGAAGAGGAACGTAACTATCGGTGGGGTCCCGGGTAATTACCACCGCCGCCGCATGGGTGGAGGCATTCCGCGGCATCCCTTCCAGCCGCATGGCCGTCTCCAAAAGGGTGTGGGCTTGGGGATCGGATTGATACAAAGCTGCCAGCTCTTTGGACTCCTCCAATGCTTTTTGGATGGTAATTCCCAGCTTCCGGGGCACCATTTTGGCAATGCGGTCGCAGGTTTGGTAGGACAAGCCGGTGACCCTGCCCACATCCCGGATCACGCCTCGGGCGGCCATGGTGCCGAAGGTGACAATCTGAGCCACATGGTCGGAACCGTAGCGGCGGGTGACGTAATCAATCACTTCTTGACGGCGTTTCTGGCAGAAGTCAATGTCAAAGTCTGGCATGGTCACCCGCTCGGGATTCAAAAACCGTTCAAACAGCAGCTGATACCGCAGCGGGTCGATATTGGTAATGCCGATGGCGTAGGCGGCAATGCTCCCGGCACCAGAGCCACGCCCAGGTCCCACCGGTATGTCCCGGCTGCGGGCATAGCGGATAAAATCCCAGACAATCAGATAGTAGTCCACATATCCCATCTGAGTGATGACGCTCAATTCATAATCCAGCCGCTCCACCGCTTCTTTGGGAGGTGGGTTGCCGTAGCGCTTTTGAAGTCCTTCCTTACAGATCCGGCGGAAAAAGGTTTCATTATCCTCCTCCCCCGGCACTTGAAAGTATGGCAGTTTTGTGACTCCAAATTCAAAATCAAAGTGACAACGGGCCGCAATCTTTACTGTATTCTCAATGGCGCCGGGATATTCCCCCAGCAGCGCCTTCATTTCATCCCCGGATTTCATGTAAAATTCCTGGGTCGGAAATTCCAAAGGGCTTCCCTCTGCCACGGTGGAGCCGGTTTGGATACAAACCAGCACCTGCTGGTCTGCCGATTCCTCCTTGTGAAGGTAATGGCAGTCATTGGTGGCCACCAGTTCCACCCCTTCTTCCCGGGCAAGCTGAGCCAACAAAGGAAGAATCCGCTGCTGCTGCGCAATGCCGTGGTCCTGCAGTTCAATGAAGTAATCCTCTCCGAAGAGGTTGTGGTAAAAGGCCACTGTTTCCCTGGCTTTGTCCATCTGGCCGGACAGAAGATACCGGGGCAATTCTCCGGACAGGCAGGCGGAAAGGCAGATCAAACCTTCATGGTACTGTTCCAAGAGGGCGTGGTCGATTCGAGGCTTTTGGTAAAAGCCCTCCACATTGGCGATGCTCACCAATTTAATCAGGTTTTGGTAGCCCTGGGCGTTTTTGCAGAGCAGCACCAGGTGGAAGGGGTTTTGGTCGATGCCATGAACCTTATCCAGGTGGCTGCGGGGCGCCACATACACCTCACACCCGATGATGGGCTGAATGCCCTCCTTTTTGCAGGCGCGGTAAAACTCCACCGCCCCGTTCATGCAGCCGTGATCGGTGATGGCCACGGCAGACTGGCCCAGCTCTTTACAGCGCTGGGCCAAACGTTCGATGCGGCAGTCTCCATCCAAGAGGCTGTATTCGGTGTGCAGGTGAAGGTGTACAAAATCGGTCATACTCTGGGGTGTTCATCCTCTCGCAGGGAATCGGCAATCCGGGAAATTTTTTGCAGGCGGTGATTTAAGCCGGAGCGGGTCAAGTCCCCGCCCAGCAGCTGGCACAGCTCCCCCAAAGAAGAATCCGGGTGTTCCAGCCGGGCCAAAGCGGTTTGACGGAGATCGCTGTTGAGATAGTCCAGGCCCTTGGTTTTTTCAATCAGCCGGATGTCCTCCAGCTGACGGCCGGCGGCGTTGATGATCTTTTGAATGTTAGCGGTATCGCAGTTGACCGCCCGGTTGGCCTGATTGCGGACCTCTTTTTCGATTTTAGCGTTCATATATTCCATAGCGCCCAGTCCCGCTCCCATGGTGGTGAGCAGGTCTTCAATCTGTTCGCTGTCCTTAAAATACACCACGCACTGCTGTTTCCGTTCGGTCAGGCCGGGGGTGAAGTTTAAGGTAGCCAGCAGATTTTTTAGCAGCATACCCCGCACCATGCCGGGGCAGAGAAATTCCAGATGGTACTGCCGCTTGGGATCCATCACGGTGCCGCAGCTCAAAAACAGCCCCCGCAAAAAGGAACTCATGCAGCAATGCTTGGCCAGCTTCTGGGTACAGAACCGCTCGGCGGAATATTGCAGAAACCGGGTTTGAAAGTCCTTTCGGTCCTCTGGGTTTTGCAGCAGCAGGCGGTAGATGTGTTCCGAGCCTGTTTTTCCCTGGGCCGGGGGCACCACCGTTACAATATAGCTTCCGGCTTCCGCCAAAGACTGGGCGGCCAACTCCGCCAAAGCCAGAGACGAAGCGGTCCAGATATATCCCCGCTTTACCCGGGGAGAAAAGCAGAGCAACCCATAGCAAAAGGCAAAGGCGCAGTCCGGACAGGAAAAGGAGTCGATTTTCATCAACTCCTGTTTGATACGGCCGGAAAAGGTAGCCGGTTTCTTTTGAGGTTGACGCCCTTTGGGGCGGTTATTTTGCAATGTCACGGTGATTCACCACCACGTTATATCCTTTTTCCAACAGGTGCTTGTACAGTTTTTCCGCAAAAGTCACCGAGCGGTGATGCCCGCCGGTGCAGCCGAAGGCCACCACCAACTGACTTTTCCCTTCATGGACGTACAGCGGCACCAGATAATCAATGAGATCTTCAATCTTACTGTACAGCGTCCGGGATTGTTCCCAGCTCATCACGTATTCGCTCACCGGAGCGTCGATGCCGGTAAGGAGCTTCAGCTCCTTGATATAAAAGGGGTTGGGCAGACAACGCACGTCGAACATCAAATCCGCTTCCGCCGGGGACCCATTTTTAAAGCCGAAGGACATGCAGTTAATCAGCATGCCATTTTGCTTATTTCCCGCAAACATATCCATCAGCTTACTGCGAAGCTGGGCGGAGGT
>DVGY01000146.1 GCA_018712465.1 Candidatus Egerieicola pullicola
CCGTTACCAAATCTTCCAAAAAGGTGTTCAGCTCTTGGTCCGGCAAAGCGGGAAGCAATTCCGGCTGCTGGCGGATGTCGTCGCCGGCGGTCTGCTCGTAGCCGTAGGCAATTTCAATCAAGGTCGCTTCATTGCCGTAGCTGGAGAACAGGGACATACCAAGAGGCATGGCGTTGTCCACACCATTGGCGGGATCGGTTTCCGACAGGCCCATGGGAATCATCATATCCGGCAGGCCGGCCACCGGACCGAATTTGTTAATGTAAGCAGCTCCATTATTGTTGGTTCCGGAACCATCGGAATCCTCTTCCAGGCAAGGGATGTCGGTCTGGGAAACATACACCACCGCGTCAATGTCATTTTCTTCCAAAATCTGAGACACTGTGTTGCGGAAGTTCAACCGAGCATTCCATTGTTCCTCGTATTCCTTGGTCATCATGCCACGATCATCGTATCTGGGGTTGACCAATTCATCTACCGGGGTGCCGTAATAGCTCAGATCGGAGATATAGCCGCCATCAACAATGATGTCAGCCACACTGTGCATGGTAGCGTTGGAGCCCAAGGACTGGAAATACTCATACATATCCCAGTCAAAGACATCGCTTCCGGTTAAGCGAACGTTGTTAACTGCGCCATTCAACTCAAAGATCAGGGAATCCGGCAGCTCATCAGACAGGTCCACCAGTTCCGCCCCGCCGTCCTGCAAGGTGTCCAGGGCCTGATCCACCATGCCGTCCACTTTGGGGTCCAGCTCGGTGGGATCTGCCAGCTCGGTGGTGACCCAGTTGCCCTCACTGTCCCGGGAGGTGGAGGCGTAGTAGCCAAAGGAGTTGGTGAGATAACCGATCCGCTTGCCTTCCAGGCCGTCGGCCTTCAGGTGGGAAGTGTAGCCGTCAGCAGGCACCAGGCTGTCCGCATCGGCATCTACGGTATAGTGGTCAGCTTCATCCGTGCCGGCGATGGCATCCAGCAGAATCGCCAGATCTTCTACTGTACGGCACATGGGGCCGGTGACATCCTGATCCGCATTCAAAGGTACTACCCCGTCAATGCTGGTCAGGCCCTTAGAGGGACGCAGGCCGTACAGGTTGCCGAAGCTGGAGGGACGGCGGATAGAAGAGCCGGTGTCGGTGCCCAGGCCCGCCACCGCAAAGTTGGAGGTGACAGACACGGCGGTACCGCCGGAAGAACCGGCCGGGGTGCGAGATGTGTCATAGGCATTGTGTACGGTACCTCCTGCCGCACTGCGGGAGTTGGAGCCGGAGAAGGCAAATTCCGAAAGGTTTGCTTTGGCGATGACAATGGCCCCTGCTTCCCGCAACCGTGCCACCACGGCGGCGTCGTCCGGGGCGATGGAATCCTTCAGCGCGGTGGCACCGGCAGTAGTGGCCATACCTTCTAGGTCATAGTTGTCCTTAATAATAATGGGTACTCCGTGAAGCGGTCCCCGGACATTCCCCGCTGCCCGTTCTGCATCCAGCTCCCGGGCAGTTTCTAAGGCATCCGGATTGATAGAGATGATGGCGTTGAGATCCAAAGAATCATCGTAAGCTTCGATCCGATCCAGATACATCTGTACCAATTCTTCGGAGGTAACCCGGCCTTCTTCCAAAGCTTGCTGCAATTCCGGAATGGTGATGTCCATAAGATCTAATGTAGTGAACATCTCTTCCAGTTGTGCTACTTTACTTTGGGTGGATGCCGCAGCGGCCCCTACTTCTAAGCGGGGAAGGGAAAAACTATATACCGTACCGGCCATGGCCATACTGACCAAAATGGCACTCATACGGAGCAACGTCTTTCGCCTTATACGGATGCTTTCTTTCATACTGTCTACTCCTCTCAAATAAAAAACAAAGGAGCTGCGCTGATGCAACTCCTTTGTCGTTGGCTTTAGTATAACGGAGAAAGACAGAGCTGTCAATAAACTGTTTGTTTTTTTGTTTTCTGTAATGTTTTTCAAAGCCATTTCTTGCTTTTAGAAATCAATCAAAATAGGTTCGCGTAATTTGAAAAGTTGTTCCCCGGTAACGGAAATATCCTCTGTTTTCCCGGGAAATCCAAGGGGACAACAACCTGATTTTCCTTTCCAAGAAAAAACCATTTTCTCTAAAGCAGTAAATTCAACCACATACATTCCAGATCAGAAAAGTCAATCGTTTGCTTCCAGTTATATCAACTATAAAAATGTTTTCTGCTTCAGATTTATCTTACAGAAAAGTAAAACTCAATTTGAATGGCTTTGTGCCACAAAATTTCCCGCCCTATCCGAAGATAATACAGGAAAGATTGAGAAAACGTAAGGTCGCACTGCGCCACAACCTTTCCCACCCAAATCTGGACGGCAAAAAAGCTGGCAGCCTGCCTCCTGGTTTAGACGGCTCTTCAGGACAAAAAAGTTCCACCCCGCTCCTAGAAGCGAGGTGGAAGGATTGAGAAAGAGCTCTCCTGGATGGAGATTGTGAAGTTAGCGTTTTTTCGGGGAAACGATCCGCAGATAAGCTCTGGAGGTGGCCAGATACACCAAAGTATAGATCAAACAGAACGCCGCCATAGTAATCAGGGTGGTGAGCAGGAAGGTGGAATCGGCAGCATGAACTGCAGTTCCAATGCTCATTAAGGACAGAATTCCGTTCATGATGTTGTAGTTGAAGGCAAGGTGGATGGCCGCCACAATCAGGGGCAGGAAGAATACCATCAGCACCTGAGAATGAATGGTCTTTTTTACCTCCTTGCGGCTCATTCCCACTTTTTGCAGGATTTCGTACCGGTGTTGGTCTTCATATCCTTCACTGAGCTGCTTGTAATAGATAATCAGCACTGCGCCTAAGGTGAACAGCACTCCTACAAACAATCCCAGGAACAGGAATCCGCCGAACAGGGCGTAGGCGTCATTGCGGGTTTCTTCCAGACTGGACGCCCGGAAACCGCCAGTGTATTCGTCGCCAAAAGTCTTGGCATCCTGCTGCATTTTATCGTAGCCTTTGTCCCACAGGGTGCTTAGGATAGCGTTCTGCTGTTCTTCAGTGCCGCCGGTGTTAAAGGTGTAGTAGCCGGTATACTGGCTGGCGTAATCGCCATAGGCAGCAATCTGCATCTGGTTGACCTGCTCCAAGGTGTCGTAGCTGTCCAATACAATATAGTAAACAGGGAAGGTCATGTTGTTGTACTGGGTGCTGAGAAATTCAGGGATGACAGCCTCCCCTACGGTGGTAAAGGTCAGATTTCCCACGGAGAAGCTGGAATTTAAAACTTCATTCTGAGTGTATTCTCCCCGGTCCTGGTACAGCAACACCTCTCCCGGCTGAAGGGAAACCGGCTGCTGAGCAGAGCGGTTGTACTCCTCCTGGGTCAAAAACACCAGGATACTCACCGAGGTGCTGCTTTGATCGAAGTAGAATTCCGAGTCTCCATTCTGGGCTGCGGAAACATCCAGGGTAATGACGCCATTGAAATCAGAAACGGTGAGTCCCTGTTCCTGGGCAGCTTCCTCTGCCACTTCTTTCATGGAATCCGCAGAGATAGACTGGTAGACGCTGTTGTAGGGCTGAATGGTGAAATCGGCAGTGGGCAGTCCCCCTTGGATCCCCACATATAACGACACAGTGGTGGACACTGCCACCAGCACCATGGTGGACAGGATGCAGATGTTGGCCAAGCCCACCCCGTTCTGCTTCATCCGGTAGATCATGCCGGAGATGTTGATGAAATGCCTGGGTTTGTAGTAAAACCGCTTCCATTTCCGCAGCGCTTTCAGCACAAAGACGCTGACCCCGATGAACAGGCAGTAGGTGCCGATAACCACCAACGCCACCGCCACAAAGTACAGAGCCAAAGAGGTAATGGGGTCGGTAATCAGCACTGCTATGGCGTAACCGGTGCCCAGGCAGAGGATTCCAAAGATGGTCACCAGCCAACGGGTTTTGGGTTCCCGCTCCCCCACATTTTCACTGCGAAGCAGTTCCACCGGCTTACTCAGCTGGATCCGTGCCAGGTTGTAAATCAAGGTGCAGATCCAGATGGCCCCAAACAAAATCAGGCAGGTGAGGATGCCGGTCCAGCTGATGGAAAAGCCGAAGGGCACATCCGACTGGATAATGGCGCTGACCAAGAGAATCATCAGCTTATCCAAAGCAATCCCCAGAGCAAGGCCCACTACAATGCCGGCAAAGGCAATGTAGAAGCTTTCCAAAAACAGCACTTTGGCGATGTGCCGCTTTTCCATGCCCAGGATGTTGTACAGTCCCAGTTCCCGTTTCCGGCGTTTAATCAAAAAGCTGTTGGTGTAAAACAGGAAGATGGCGGCAAACAGTCCCACAATCCCGGTGCCGAAGGTCATAAACCCGGCCACATATTCCCCGCCCCGGAGATTGGCAATGCCGTCGCCGGTGGAGAGGGAAAGAATCAGATACATTCCGCAGACGCAGCCCAGAAAGGCCAGCAGATAAGGAAAATAAAACCGGCCGTTTTTTCGGATGTTTTGCAAGGCCAGCCGGGAATAGAAGAATTTACGCATCTTCCCCACCCCCTGCGGCCAGTGTGGTCAAGGTGTCGGAAATCTTCTGATACATCTGCTGCAAAGAACAGCCGCCCCGGTAGATCTGATGAAACACCATGCCGTCCTTAATAAACAGCACCCGTCCCGCGTGGCTGGCAGCCTTGACCGAGTGGGTCACCATCAGGATGGTCTGGCCCTGGAGATTGACCTCGTTGAACAGCTCCAACAAGCTGTCGGTGGACTTGGAGTCCAGCGCCCCAGTGGGTTCGTCCGCCAGCACCAGTCTGGGCTGGGTAATCAGGGCCCGGGCCACAGCGGTGCGCTGCTTCTGCCCCCCGGAAATTTCATAGGGGTACTTTTTCAGTAGATTGGTGATGCCCAGCTGATGGCCCAAGGGGGTGAGGCGGCTCATCATCTCCCGGTAGGGAGTACCCGCCAGCACCAGGGGCAGCAGGATATTGTCCTGCACCGAAAAGGTATCCAGCAGATTAAAATCTTGGAACACAAATCCCAAATGATCCCGG